>JACAFA010000144.1 GCA_013388525.1 Ignavibacteriaceae bacterium
GAGCATAGCAGAAGTCTTGATAAGAATTTCTTTTTAGTTATAAATTTCTTAAATCAACTATTTGGTAATCGCTCTTTTGAACCTATTTTATCAATTACACAATTTTAGGTACGTTATCGTTAAAAATTAAAATTCATTTTGTTTATCAGTTAATAATTTTCCACAAACTTCCTTAATCAAATCATAATCAAATCCTTTTGAGAAGAGAAAAGCAGAAAGTTTAATTCGTATCGCTTTAGGTTCCAAATTTCTTTTTTGCAGCACTTCGTATTTTTTCTTTGCAAGAATGATTGCGTTGTTAAAATCCAAATCATTGGGCTGTCCATTTAGCATTTCATCAATCAGCTTGTTATCAATTCCCCGCTTCAGCAGTTCAGTTTTAATTCGTTTTGTACTCCAGCCTTTTGATTTACTTTTTTCCGCCATGAATTCACGAATGAAATCTTCATCATTTAAATAACTATTATTTTTTAAATCCTGGATTACTTCATCGATCAGTTTTTGTTCGTAATTTTTATTCCACAACTTTCTTCTCAGTTCCGAAGATGAGTGCTGCCTTCTTCCCAGCAGCCTGAATGCTCTCTGCTTAATATGAAATAGTTTGTTTTGTTCAATTAAAAAAGCAAAGCGGTCTTCAGAAATATCATCACTTTTCTTCAGACCGCTTTTTAAAAACACTTCAACTGCAAGTATCAAAAATTTATCATCATCGAATTGAATATTTACATCTTTATTACCTTTTTTGATAATACGAGTTATAATCATAATTTTTTATGGATTCCTGTTCGTCCCGGTGACGAAGTTCACAGACTTTCGCAGGAATGACATCAGAAGTGAAAACTATTTTGTTTTCTTATCTTTTTGTTTCTGTGAATCTTCTGTTTCTTTTTTCTTTTCATCACCGCCGTTTTTCAACATTCCAAGTTTGATTCGTAATTCTTTTTCCAGAGCATTTCTTAAGTCAGGCAATTCAATAAGTTTCTGTCTGAAGCCTTCCCTGCCCTGAAATCTATCTTCACCGTAAGTAAACCAGGCACCACTCTTTTTAATTATTCCCTGGTCAACTCCAAGATCAATTAAGTCACCGGTTTTACTTATTCCTTCATTGTAAAGAATGTCAAACTCAACCTGTTTGAATGGAGGAGCAACTTTGCTTTTAACAATTTTAACTTTTGTTCTGCTTCCGATTACTTCTTCACCTTCTTTAATGGCGGTAACTCTTCTGATATCAATTCTCACAGAAGCATAAAACTTCAGAGCGTTTCCGCCGGTAGTTGTTTCAGGATTACCAAACATAACTCCGATTTTACTTCTAAGCTGATTAACAAAGATTACTGATGTTTTCGATTTCGATATAGCTGCAGTTAACTTTCTAAGCGCCTGCGACATCAGTCTTGCCTGAACAGCCATTGTTGCATCTCCCATTTCACCTTCGATTTCTGAACGAGGAACCAAAGCAGCAACAGAATCAATAACAATTACATCAAGTGCATTACTTCGGACAAGAGTATCTGTTATCTCAAGAGCCTGCTCACCAAAATCCGGCTGCGAGATGAGGAGATTTGCAGTATCAACTCCAAGTTTTTTTGCGTAGTTAACATCAAGTGCATGCTCAGCATCAATAAACGCAGCCAGTCCGCCCATCTTTTGTGCTTCAGCAATTACGTGCAGACACAGTGTTGTCTTACCACTCGATTCCGGACCGTAGATTTCAGTTACTCTTCCTCTGGGTATTCCTCCTATACCAAGTGCATAATCAAGCGAAAGCGCACCTGTGGGAATAGCTTCAATTTCCTGTACGATTCCATCACCCAATTTCATTATGGAACCTTTGCCATAAGTTTTCTCGATTGACGTAATAGCGTCTTCGATAATTTTCATTTTTTGTTCTTTATCTGCAGACATAAATGCCTCCGTTATTTTAGTTCATAAATTTTTAAAACTTTATATTCAGAGCCGTTCGGTCTTAATATACTCTGTATTAGTGCGATTTTATTTGAATTAAATTTAATCAGATTGAATTTATACTCTTTGAATCTTTTAATGAAATCCTTATTTGCTCTTTCTTTAATACGAAGTAATGTTAAATGTCCTTTGAATTTTCTTTTCTCAGCTTCGATATCAAACTTTGATAATCTTTTATTCAGTTCATCAGCAAGTGAAATAATAGATTCATCTGTATCCAGATTGCACCACAGAATTTTAGGTTGATTATCACGAAAGAAGAAACCAAACCTGGAAACTTCGCAATTAAAAGATGAATAACTTTTTACAAACTCAAGTTCATTGATAATTTCCGGAAGTAACTCTTCTTTAACCTCACCTATGAATTTTAATGTAAGATGAATTTTATCTCTATCTTCCCATCTGTAATCAGAAGAATTCCCAGCAGCAGCATAGCAATGTCTTAAGATTTCCGATTTGATTTCATCAGGAATAATCAGAGCAACAAAAAGTCTAATCATCAGTAAAAATTCCAAGAAGCTGTCTTCTTACAAAATCCAGAGCAGCCTGAGCGGTTCGCTGTTTGTTAAGCAAGCGATTATCACCAAAATTAAATTTCTTCGCAGTGCATACTTTTTCATCACAATATCCAATGTAAACAAGACCAACTGGTTTTTCAGCAGAAGCACCTGTTGGACCCATTATTCCGGTTGTAGCTAAACCAATATCAGATCCGCTTGTTGATTTAATTCCTTCAGCCATCTGCATCGCAACTTCCATACTTACGGCGCCGTGCTTTGCAAGAGTATCTTCATTCACCTTTAAAATTTCAACTTTAGCTGCATTGCTGTAGCAAATAACACCTCGCTCGAAATATTTGCTGCTTCCGCTAACATTAGTGAGCATATTTCCGACGAGTCCGCCGGTACAGGATTCTGCAGTCGCAATTTTTAATTCTCTTTCCAGAAGTAATCTTCCAACAACAGCTTCAAGCTGATCATCACCAACACCATAAATATATCTTCCAGCTTTACTTCTTATTCTCTGCTCAACTTCCATCAATTTGTTCTTTAATTCATTTTCATCTTCGCCTTCAACGGATAAACGAAGCTTTACGCCAAACTGATTTGGCAGAAAAGCTAATTTCGCACCCTGTAAAAGTTCATCAATGTTACCGAGTTTTTCATAAAGTGTTGATTCAGGAATTCCTGTTGTAAGAATCATCTTCTTTAAAATAATTTTTTGACCATCGCCAGTACGTTCTTTCAATTTAGGAATAACTGTGGAATCCATCATCGCCTGCATTTCATAAGGAACACCTGGCATCACCACATAAATCTTATTATCTCTTTCGATCCACAAACCAGGTGCAGTACCAAGTTGATTTCTGATAACCTCAGCAACTTTAGGAACCTTTGCCTGATCAATATTAACATCAGTAACAATTCTTTTTCTCTTTTCAAAAAGAGTTTTAATGTCTTCAAGAACCTCTTTGCTTTCAATTAGTTCAGTATTAAAAAAATCAACAATTGATTTCCTGGTTACGTCATCATGCGTAGGACCCAAACCACCTGTTACAATTATGATATCAGCTACTTCAGAGGCATATTTTAATTCGTTCAAGATGAAAGAATTGTCATCTCCTACAACCGAAGTTTTAACAACCGGAATATTTATATCGAAGAGTTGTGAACCAATGTATGCAGCATTCGTGTTGAGAGTATTCCCAAGAAGAATTTCATCGCCAATCGTTATGATGTATGCTTTCATTTCAAACAATAATATGATTAAAAATTGCCGGACAAATATAATACAAGATGCATTATTATAAGAGTGTAAATGCCTGATATGACATCATCAATCATAATTCCAAGTCCGCCTTTAAGTCTTTCAAGATTTCTTGCAGGTGGTGGTTTTATGATATCAAGTGCTCTCCATACAAGAAATGCAATTGAAATAATAAAAAAGCTTTTGGGCAAAGCGATAATTGAAATCCAGGTACCAACAACCTCATCAATTGTGCATTGAGCTGGATCTTTTCCATATTCTGATTCGAACTTTGTCCCCACATAAATTCCATAAAACATAAATATTATTATTGCAGGAATTATGATGAATAAATTTTCAAAACCGGGTATAAGGTAAACTAAAATTGCTGCAATACTTCCAAAAGTTCCAGAAGCCACGGGAAAATATCCTGTATAAAACCCTGAGCCTAAAAATTTTTCTAAGAAATTAATTTTCAATTTTTACCAGCTTGATTATGATATTCCAGTTTCTTTTGATGTAGAGCACGCCCGAATGAAATGTTATTACAGTGACTATTAGAGCAACGTAAAATATTAATTCTTTATTCAGCAAAACTGAAATCAGCTCACCATAAACAGAATTTACTTCAGGAGTGTATTGAGCCACATATAAAATCAGTAAATAATATAAGAATATCATCTGAAGCATTGTCTTCCGCTTGGCGTAGTAGCTGGTTACAAAGTTAAAATTTTTCATATCAGCAAAAACTCTCAGCAGAGTAATAAGGACATCTCTTCCGACAATAATGATTACCATCCACCAGGGAATTAAATCAACCATAGCAAAACCGATGAACGCAGTCGAAGTTAAAATTTTATCAGCAAGCGGATCCCAGAATTTTCCCCAGCTTGTAATGTAATTGAATTTTCTTGCAAGCCAGCCATCATACCAATCGGAGAGTGCTGCAACAATATAAATTACTACTGCAACTTGTTTCATCCATATTACTTCTGACAGAAAAAAGAATAGAAATACCGGTGAGAGTATTATTCGTAAAATCGTAAGTTGATTTGGAAGCGTCATTTAGTTTCAGACAGTGATATATCCAGAATGAAAAAAGTATCATTTATAATAACCGGCTGTAATTCTAATAAAAAAATTATTAGAAATAAAATTAAATCAGGCTTTGACCGGTAAGTTTTTTATAAATATCGAGATACTTTTCGCTTGTTTTTCTGATAATTTCATCTGGCAGCGGAGGTGGAGGAGGCTGCATATTAAAATTTATTGAAATAAGATAATCACGAACGAATTGTTTATCATAACTTTCCTGACTTTTTCCCTTCACATATTTATCCAGTGGCCAGAATCTGGATGAATCAGGAGTTAGCACTTCATCAACTAAAATTATTTCTCCGTTTACTTTACCGAATTCAAACTTGGTATCAGCAATGATGATTCCTCTTGTCAATGCGTAATCAGAAGCTTTTTTATAAATATTTATAGTAGCATTTTTAACTGCTTCAAAAGTTTCTTTATCAACAATCTGCAAAGCTTGCTCGGCAGAAATATTTTCATCGTGCTCGCCTAATTCTGCTTTTGTGGAAGGAGTGAATAATGGTTCAGGAAACTTTTCTGATTCCTGAAGTCCGGCGGGAAGTTTTATTCCTGAAATCTCGCCTGTTCTTTTGTAATCTTTCCATCCCGAGCCTGTAATATATCCGCGAACAATACATTCGATAGGAATTACTTTTGCTTTTTTAATCAGCATAGATCTGTTTCTAAGAATGTCAGAATATTCTCTGCATTCAGCAGGATATTTATCAACGTCTGTAGTAATAAAATGATTCGGTATGATGTCTTTTGTAAAGTTAAACCAGAACTCAGAAATTTTTGTAAGAACCATTCCTTTGTACGGAATTCCCTGATTCATTATTACATCGAAGGCAGATAATCTATCGGTAGAAACGAGAAGCAGATAGTCGCCTATTTCATAAATATCCCTGACTTTACCTTTTGCATAAAGTTTTAATTTTGGAAAATTGGTTTGTAAGATTACATCTGTCTGCATACTTATATTCTTTCTTTATTGAAATATATTTTCAATCACTGACCAACAAATTTAATAATTATCTTTAAAGAATTTCTTTCAATTCAAATTTCATTTCATCGTAACCAAGCAGGTTCATAATAGTGCCAATAAATCCTTTTGAATCAATAAATGCTTCAAGTTTTACCAAACCAATTTTTGGAGTTCGCCATTCATAAAATTTAGTATGCGAGCCGCTTTTCTTCTTAAGGATATCAATTTGAAATTTTACGCAATCGAATTTACCTGCTTCAGTCGTAATCATTTCGCTGCCTAAAACTTTACCGGAAACCGTAATAGTATCAGGATTTTCTTCGTCAATGTATTCTACACCATTCCAGTTCCAGGTATCATCTTTCTTTAGTGGAAAAGGAAATCTTAAGTAAGGTCGGTTATATGTTACAGAAGCACTTGATGAAATGAAAAGAAACACATCAACTTCCTGTTCAAGTTTTGTAAGAAAAACTGTATCGTTTTCTATAAATACTGTTTGAACAAAATAGAAGTCATCGTTTCGTAAATCCATAATGTAATTACTTCCTTTTTTCTTAATCACAGCAGTGGCTTCACCCATACTTGAATTGTAAACCAATTTTAATGATGGATTAGTCGGGAAATAATCTGAAGTTATCTCTTTCGTAAGTTTTAATCCGTTTATTTCTTCGTGGTTTAATTTGCTGAATATTAAAATCGATGAACTTATCAAAATTATTATCACAGCGAAACCAATTTTATGCAACATGCAAATTCTCCAAAATTAAAAAAGTTCTTTACCCAATATTAAAATTAAATGATTAATTAAGATTTTTTTAAAAGTATAAATTAAATAGCTTTATAAGGTAGTTCTATAATTCGAGGTTTAAAGTGCAAATTGTAAGCAACAAATCAGATATTGTAATCTATTTTTTCTCTAAATAATACTACGTCAGAATTCTCGAAAAATTTTTCAGAATATGCTGAATTACACTTTTGGGGCTAACATACTTATCATAATATAACTTTGCACCATCTTCCAATTGCTTTTTATAGTCCTGATCAACTAATAATAAATTGATAGCTTCTTCAAGCTCTGAATCATTATTAACAAAATGAATATTTTTCCCATGAATAAAATTTTCTGGTAAATCGTTAAAGAATGGAGTAGAAATAATTGCTTTACCCAGAGCCAGGAACTCACCTAATTTCCATCCGTGACAATTAAAAACTGCTGGAGTATTAAACACAAATGAGGACAAAATAGTTTTACTTATATATTCTTTAATTGAGCATCTTTTTAAGAAGATCAAATCTTTGAACTCTTTAAATTGAGGATGTGAAGTATTTGAATAAAATCCTCCTTCAAATTCAATTTTCTCATTTTGTTTACATAGTTCAATAAATCTTTTTCGTATAATATTAGCTCCTTCATAACAACTTTCATGTTGCCATAAAGTCGAAATAAAAAAAACATAATTCTCCCGTGATTTCTTCGGTGTTTTAATCAATGTCTGTTTATTGTAATATGCTTCAAGATTTGATCTTCTAAAGTATAATGAAAAATAATCAGCAAAATGCAATTTGTAGGATTCAAGGGGATAAAATTTACATTTTGATAAATTATTAAAACAGTAGTAAATAGTTTCCCAGAAATTCCAGATTCTAATTCCAAATCCAGGTGGGATACTGATAATTTTTTTACCTGAAAAATCTTTCGACAATTCTTTATTAAAATTAATCTTAGCATAAGCATCGCACCAGTTATATGCATTGCTTTTAATAGTAGTTTTATCTCTAAAATCTATTATTATTTTTTTAATATTATTACCATCTAAGAGAACAAACGCCATATAGTGATCAAATGAGTGAGAGTCAGATCTTCTATCTAATTCTTTAAAGTACTTAGATGAAAATGAAATATTTTCTTTTCCAAAAACTTCTTCCAATCCTTTAATATAAAAGGAAGAATATTTCATTCTATTTGATGCGTCAATTACTACTTTAATCATTTTTAGTTAACCAGAGTATTATAATGTAAAATTTACATCTAAGATGTTACAAATTAGTGGCTGTGAACTTATACAAGGTACGATTATTTCTGTTCAAATATACCTCAAAGTAAACATCTCTTTGTATTAGTTGACTAAGATAGTCAATAAGGAATAATAAAAATTGATTTATCCAAACTTATTTATTCTTTGGCAAGTAGGAAAGAAAATCAAACCTACGACCAAAATTTCGAATTTTTAGAATCACTAATCCCACCTTATCAAAAAATAATTAAGCGAGTAAAAGTTTAAACCAATAACAAACTAAGGAGAATCAATCGGTTTAATTTTTCGGACTGCCACTTTTTTCCAGTAAGGATAATTGTAATTTTTCTTAAACTATTATAAACCGAATCTTCACTCGGATCTCCAATGTAAATGATTCCTTGTTTTATTGGAAGTCTTTTTAGCTTTGTAAGATAATTAAAAGGAGTTAGAACGTGCTCAATCACAGAATCAGCATATATAAAGTCAAAGTAATTTTCAGGTAATTCAGCTTGTAGCATATCAGATTTTATGAAATTTATATCTGAACGCTTAGCTTGTTCTATCCTATTATCCAAGATATCTATTCCGGTTGTTTCCTATCTTCGCTCATAAGATTCTAACAATCCATATCCTTCATCTGCTCCTTTATGAAGAAATCTGAGAGTATTATTTTTATTTGTGGTCAAACTTCTTTCTGTATCAAACCTTTTAATAAGCTCCTTCTTTCTTCATCTGACTAACTAGCTTGATTAGTCATAGAAATATTCGGAGTGATAAAAATCAGACCTTTGATTGTGAGTAAAACTTATTGGAGGATATAAATATTAAAGCTGGCAATAGAACATTGGACAACTTTATAATCTTCAGAGAAGAATCTTTCAGAAACTAAATTGTTTTTTGGTATCCCGATTACTTTCCTTTTAATGGAATTACATGCCGGGCAGCAATCACTCATTTATAATCTTCGAAGATAGACAGTTCAATATTTATATAATACACAAAATAATTAAAGCTTAGAATAAAGTAAGTGGTGCTTAAAATAAAAAAGAGGCTGTCGGTATTCAGCCTCAATTGATGTGGGCAGAGACGGAGTTGAACCGCCGACACATGGATTTTCAGTCCATTGCTCTACCGACTGAGCTATCTGCCCAAAAATTTGCGAGCAAAAATAAGAATAAACTTAGTTTTCTCAAAAGAATTATTCTACAGTTACACTCTTTGCCAGGTTTCTGGGTTGATCTACATCCAGACCTTTTTTAACAGCAATATGATAAGCTAATAATTGAAGTGGAATAGAAGTCAGTATCGGTGTTAACATTTCAATTGTTCTTGGAATTTTTATTGTATAATCTACTAATTTATCTATTTCACTATCACCATTATCTGCAATTGCAATTGTTCTTCCACCTCTTGCTCGCACTTCTTGAATGTTACTTAATATTTTTTCATACGTGGAATCTTTTGGTGCTATAAAAACAACAGGCATATTTTCATCAATCAAAGCAATCGGACCGTGTTTCATTTCGGCTGCAGGATAACCTTCAGCATGAATGTATGAAATTTCTTTTAGCTTTAAAGCACCTTCCAATGCAACCGGAAAATTATATCCTCTGCCCAGGTATAAAAAGTTAGGTGAGTCTTTAAATTCTTCAGCCAGTTTTTCGATCTCATCATTAAGCTTTAGTATTTGTTCAATCTGGGAAGGAATTTTATCTAAAGCTTCGGCTATTTTTCTACCTTCAAGAAGTTTTAAACCTTTTCTTTTACTAATTAGTAAAGTAATCAATGCAAGAACTACAAGCTGAGCGGTAAATGCTTTTGTAGAAGCAACGCCAATTTCGGGACCGGCATGGATATAAACACCACCCATACTTTCACGCGCTATTGTACTTCCAACAACATTGCAAATTCCGAGCGCTAATGCACCTTTGTTTTTCGCTTCTCTTAATGCAGCTAATGTATCAGCAGTCTCTCCACTTTGCGAGATAAAAAAAATAGAGTCTTCACCAGAAAGAATTGGGTTTCTGTATCTGAACTCTGAAGCATATTCAACTTCTACAGGAATCCTTGCATATTGTTCAATCATATACTCACCGACAAGTGCAGCATGCCAGGAAGTTCCA
Source organism: Ignavibacteriaceae bacterium (assembly GCA_013388525.1). The sequence continues at coordinate 9,918 of JACAFA010000144.1, forward strand.
CAGGCGGAAATTAATATTCTTCTGGAATTTACCAGCCGATCAATGACATCAACCAGTCCGCCAAGTTTTGCCGAACCTTCTTCGATTAAAAGCCTTCCTCTCATTGAGTTTCGGGTTGACTCGGGCTGCTCCATAATTTCCTTGAGCATAAAATGTGAATATCCCCCTTTATCAATTTCATCAATGCTCATATTTATTTCGTGAATTTCTTTCTCAATTCGTTCATCAGCAATTGTTTTAACTATGTATTTATCCTTATAAATTTCAGCAAACTCGCCATCATCAAGGTAAACTACATTCTTTGTGTGAGCAAGAATAGCAGAAACATCTGAAGCAATAAAATTTTCTCCTTTTCCAATACCAATAACCAAAGGTGAACCTTTTCTCGCAACTATAATTTTATCAGGTTCTTTGGAATAAATAACAGCGATCCCATAAGTGCCATCAACTTCGTTCAGAGCCATTTGTACCGATTTGCTGAAATCGTAGCCTCTACTTAAAAAACTATCTATCAAATGAGCAAAAACTTCAGAATCGGTTTCACTTTCAAATTTGTAACCAAGTGAGATCAAACCGTTCTTGAGTGATTGAAAATTCTCGATAATCCCATTATGAATAATGAAAAGTGTTTTCTGTTGATTCGTATGAGGATGAGCATTTTGTTCGTTAGGAATTCCGTGTGTTGCCCATCTTGTGTGACCAATACCGATTCCGGAATCTAGAGTAAGCTCATTTACTTTGTCTTCAAGTAATGATACTTTACCTTTATTTTTAATTATGATTGGCTCGTTCTTATGAATGATACCAATTCCAGCTGAATCATATCCACGGTATTCAAGTCGTTTAAGCCCCTGAATTAAAATGGGAACACAATTTTTATAGCCAATATATCCTACTATTCCACACATTAAATAATTATGCCTCCTTTGATGAAGAAATTATCGTTTAGTTATTAAACAAAAGTTCAACTATATGAATTTAAATGCAAGAAAAAATAATGTCTCAGTTAATTTTTCTTTACCGGTTTTCTCATCTATTATAATAATTATCACCTTACTTTTGCAAGTTTCTGGGTGATTGTTTTAGTTTTATCCGGAAACTTTGCAATTACCTTATATAAATATACTCCATTTCCGATTTCATCACCATCTTCATCTTTTCCATCCCAATAAATTTTATTAAAGTTTGTAATTAGATCAGTTGGTGATAGTTTAAGATCTCGTATTAGTCTGCCTGCAATCGTATATATCTTAATATCAATTTCATCTGGCTTATCCTTTCCTTTTAGTATGAAAGTAAAGTGAGTAGTGTGTGCAAATGGATTAGGATAGTTATAAATTTCCGTAATATCGTTCTCATTGTAAACGTAGAAAATTATTCTGTATGATGTTGAGTCAAAGAAATTTCCAGATGCATCTTTTGCTAAAACTTCCAAAGTGTGTCTGCCATCTGTTAAATTCGGTTTCCAGGTAATAACAAATGGTGTTCCTGGTCCTTGATAAGTGTAACTTAATTCTGGTTGATAGAATCGTAAAGGTTTATTGTTGTGAACAATTGTGAAGTAACTTGTATCAAGTGGCAAAGGACTGTTATCTTCTAAAGTTATAGTTACTTCAGGTGTCGATGATACAATATCATTATTAATAATATCCTGACCATCAAATTTAACGCTGAATGTAGGTCGTATTGAATCCCTTGCAACAAAGAAATTCTGATCAATCAGATTATTAAAATAGAAATATTCTCTTTCTTTCTGTTCTCCGTGTGCTGTTACTTTGTTTTCGAAGAGAAGTTTTTTTGTATCAACTGTGTATTCAACTTTATTGGAAAAACTATCAGGAGGTATATGAACAACCGGACTATAAATTAAGCTGTCTAATCCATTGAGATAAAATCTTAATCTGAGCGAATCAGCGGGAAGATCACCAAAACTTCTGGCTTTAAAGTCGAATGTAACAGGATATCCTTGCAGTAAAGAATCCTGTTGAAAATTAAAATCTTCTCTCTCAACAAATACATCTGAAAGAGGCTGATAATTAAAGTGCACACTCTTCAGCTCCATCGGGAGTGTTGTATTAAAAGTTGAATCTATCAAATCAAACTTTAGTTTTAGATAAGGATAATCATCAGCATTTATCTCTGATAGTGAAACAGAATCCTGAAGTTCTACCAGAAGAGTATCCCACTCTTTTGTTAATGAATTTTGTCCTGTCAGAATTGTAGAAAATTCACCTGAAGGACTAGGATTATACAAATCATACTTAAGACTATTCCACCATGCAACAGGACCAATTGCTTTTGTAGTAACCGTTCCGTTTGCATCTACATAATAACCAGCAAACTTTCCAATCTTCGGAACAACTTCCGGGTCATTATACTTGAATACTGAAGCATAAATTTTATCGTGCTGCCAATCCCAACACCAGGAGAAATAATTTTTAAAGTTTGATGGTGGAGGATTAGTTGCTAACCACTCTTCTTCAAAATAACCGTCGCTTAATCTGTGTCTTCTCAGGTAATTGTTGAAAATTTCTGTTGTATAAATGCGCTCGCCATGAACAAAGAAATCACTAAAGCCAGGATAAAAGCTGGTACCAAATAATTCTAAATCAGGTTTGGCTAATGACCAGCCATTCAATGGATCAAAAGTTCTGACGGTGTATTTAGGTCTGATTAAAGAATCCACGTAAGACAAATTATAAATGTATTGACCATCTGAAGAAAGATATTGCGGACCTTTTGAAATTGTTGAGTTATCCCTTATTAAACCCGGTGGAACATCTATTGTATCTATTGCTTCTGTTGTAGTATTTATTCTAACAATTTTATATGGGTTACCAATAGCAACATACAGATACCCATCGCTATGATAAACTATACTGTGTAAAACGGTATCACGGAAATTCGAAAATGTTCCATAGTTTTGTCCTTCAACAGTTCCATTGTATCCTGTTCCAATTCGGTAAATCATAGATTTACCTTCTGTTAATTCATTAGCATAAAACCACATGTTTGCACAGTAAATATATGTACCATCAGTTGTGATGGTAGTAAGATTTAAAGTATCAGGAATCTGCGGTTCGGGCAAAATCATTTTTTCAAAAGTTTTTGAAGATGGTCTGGCTGGTAATGGTTCTGTATTTAAAGCTAAAGACTTGGAAGATTCCAGATAATTCATATTATAAAGTGAAAAAGTTTTTAAAATTTCTTCATGAGCATAATATCCATCTTTCTTAGTATTCATTATTGAAAAGGTCCTCACAGGGCTCCAGTTTCCAAAATCAGTTCCATCAAATATTCTTGCACGCCAGTAATAAATCCCTTCCTGTAAATTTGGCAAATTCCACTTAACCAGTGATCTGGTGGGAGTTAATTTTCCAGAATTGTATAACGGAGATGTAAAATTTATAGATGTATCAATCTGAATATAATACTCAAGTTCTTTCGGGATATAATAACCAATATCCGAAAAGGCGAACTCAATTTGATTGTCAGTTGATACAAATCCATCAATCGGAGTTAAAATATTTGGTTCACTGATATTGAAGATAATAACTTGTACTATGCCAATATTATCTGAATGATCTTCCTCCATAATTATATCAGTTTCATTTACTTTAGCTGTTAATTTATACAACCCTCCTTTATCAGGGACCCATAGAAAATAGACAGAATCTCTTTCACCAAAATTTGGTCTTTTCACTAATCCGATTTGATACGCTGTATCAGGTAATTCAGCATTTAGTTCAACAACAACTGAATCATTCGGAAATATCGCGCCCCAGTTTGATATTTTTATTTTTACCTGTATACTATCTCCGACAATAGGGTCTTCAGGAAGTAAAGAAATATTATCAGACTTAATTTCAAAATCAGGATAGTTTGGAAGTGCAAGCTTTAATACCGGATCACCCAAATATGTTAAAAGATTAATTTGTGTTGCATATAATCCACCCGGAGGAACCCGATTCTTGGAACTCATAATAGCTTTGCCAACAATAAAATTCCTAAGATTAAATACCTCATCGAAAAATTCACGATTTATTGACTTTCCCACTCCCCAATAAGTTAATCCCGAACTTCCATAGAATGCTATACTTCCTTTTCCAGGAACCTTATTAAATTGTTCACCAAAGACATCCTGATTATCAAAGTGTGCGGTGTAGCATGTTACACTTAAAACAAGCGGAAGTCTGCCTTCATTCTCAAGCAAATAAATATCATCGTTAGTAAAGACCAGGTCCCATTGATAACCACCACCATGGCCATAATAATTTACAATAACAGCACCTTTATTAATTTCTTCTCTGATTTTTGGTCCTTCTCCCTGATAAGGTTCATGCTCAGGTTTACTTGGATATCGAAACACATATGATGCATTATATCCCTGGGGTATAACATAAGTATTACCAAGAAATAGACTTTCATCATTAAAACCAAACTGAATTTCATCCTGAAGACTTAAACCGGATGCAAGAAGAAGTACATTTTGTTTCCATGGTTTTGTCGGATCATCGGGATAATCAGTTAATTTTTGCAGCAGGATCTCTCCTTCGGCAGTAGTTTCCATAGATAATCTTCCGATTGCTAAATCCGGCGCTGCATCGGTTCCCGATACAGCAACAATAAGATTATCACTTGCTGCCATCCCATATTGCGAAGTATAATAAGGAATCGATGGTATAAAATTAGGACGACTGCTTGTCAGCAATGCACGGTAATCATAACTCATATCACCCATCAAAACAACATAAGAAGGTGCCGGGGATTGCCAGTTTTCAAAAGCGTACTTAACAAATTCTTTTAGTGAATTTGGTTCAAGCAAACCAAATGAAAACTCATCATAAATTTGCTGAACATCAACAACAACTATACGAGGACTGGGTATATTTTCGTCAGGAAAATTATTTTCTCTTAAAATTCTTAGCTGATTAGATATGTCTGCAAATTTATTATGTGTTATAATTATATAATCACCACCGTTAGCAATGTTTCTAAGATCAGATGGAATATCGGCAACTATTGAATCGACTGTTGCATAGTAATCACTGGCAGCTAAAAAATATTCAGTTGCTGTTCTCATAGTATCAACAAATTGCTGGAAGCTTCCCGGATCAGGCAGATACATCATTTTGCTTTTGGATGGAATGTAAATGCGCATATCATTTCCCTGCCAGTCAAACATGGCATATCGGTTAATACCAAAAGTATCATAGTTCTTAAAGTTATAATATTTACCGAATGCAGAATTACCTCTCCAGTATTCGAACTCAATCCAATTGATTCGTATTTCATCATCTATTACAGTACATAAATCTCCCCGAACTTCTACCGATACCTGATTTCCCGGATAGATTGGAATGCTGTCAGGTGAAGCATAAAACCTTTTATTAAAAATTATATTATTTTGAGCGTCCCATTCAGCAGTACCTACAACTTTATCATTAATTTTTATATAAGCTTTATGATCATTCTGACAAAAAAAGCTTGTGCTCATTCCCTGCATAGCAATTTTGAGACGAACATAGGCAGAGTCAGGATAAAACCATCCTGGAAAAGATTCAAAATAATGACTGAAAATGTAAGAGGGTTCACCATTTCTTGAAGTAGCTCTATCCCAAAACCAAAAATCTCTCATATCATTTCCTGCATAACCCAATCTTTCATACAACGAATCTTTTTCAAAATGTATAGTTGTAAGGTTTGCGAAATAGGAACGAGTATAGTTCCCAACGAACCAGGGTGTTAAATTATAATGAACACCTGATGAGTCGCTTTCATACGAAAACCAGTAAACATTAGATAAGTTGTAAATATTAGTTGTGCAGTATTGTGTTGCAGATGCTGGAAACCCTACAAACTGCAAATAATCACCTGAATTGAAAATTGAATCTTCATTATTATCGAAGACTTCTATAGGAACCGGCAAACCATCATTAAACATTTCTAATTTGCTGATTGATGTGCTGGATCCTAATTGAACACCGGAAGAAATTAATTCTTCATAAGTAAGACGATAAACATTTTTTTCTTTGATAAAAATTTTAAAATAATTTTTTGCCGGGTTATACCAATAAGAACCCTGACTAAATGGAGAATCCGTTGAAGTTATTTTACCCGAAAAACCTTTGGCGATTTCAGGATTGACAACTGAAGTTTGAATAAACTCGTCAGTAATCGCATCATTAATATTTACGACGCTAACTTTATTTTGATTATTAAAATCAACTCTCACTAAAAGGTACGAATTAAAAACAAGGTCTCTGGTAACCGGATTAAATTGATATGGAGCAATAGTTATAGGCAGGACATTGATATATCTAACAATATAACTCTCATCTAAATTCGAGGAAGATGCAGGGAATAATTCATTTCTGGAATAGACTTCCACATTAATTTTCTCAAAATTCTGTTTAACTAATTCAGGATCTTCTTCCGGAAAAGGAATAATAAATTTATTTTTTTGAACGGATTGTTTTTGGTTGAGTATTTTTATTGTGGGTTTGCAGTCAAAAGGAATGCCTGCTAAAACTTTGTATTCAGGAATCCATGGCTCACCGGGAGCTCTGAATGAATGATCTTCGCCACTGATTTTCTGATATGTTCTGCCTTCTACTGTTGTGTCAACAACTGAGTAAGCTTTTAAAAAATTGAATTCAATAATTATGTGATCATCACCTGATTCAACAACTTTATAGACTTGAGAGTATGAGCTCAGTGTGGTAAAAAATAGTAAAAGATTAAGAAAGAACACACGACGTATTAAGTTCATTTAGCTCCTCGAAGGTTGAAAATTCAATCGAAACATAGCACTTTGAATATATCAAGGCAAGTGAAAAATTAGCCTATTCTTCAGGAGGATATTTGTGAAAGATAAATGAATGAAGGTAAACAACATTAGATTAAAATTCTAACCTTCAGTGAAATAATAAACAAAAATCAGAGTGGTGAAGGTATAAAGTCAAACTATAATTAAAGAGCAGTTATATTCATTAAGTTTTAAGCTAAATTATTTTAGACTTTAAAACCCTTTTGTGTCACCTTTTAGCATCTGCCAAATTGTTAGCAGGATAATCTGAACATCCAGCATAATTGACCAGTTTTCAATGTACCAAAGATCATATCTCATTTTTTCTACAATACGCTGTTTGTTTTGTTCTTCATCAGAAACTTCGCCTCTCAATCCATTTATTTGCGCCCAGCCGGTTACGCCTGGTCTTACATTATATCTCATTTTTATATCTTCAAAAACTTTCTCATAAACCATTTCAACACCTATCGGATGTGGTCTTGGTCCGACGACAGACATATCACCTTTAAATACATTTATAAATTGTGGGAGTTCATCCAAATTAGTTTTTCTCAGAAATTTTCCAACACGTGTAACTCTCGGATCTGCTTTCGTAATGGGTTCGAATTCATCTGATTTTTTTTTCGTGTAAGTAAGTGTTCTGAATTTATAGCATCTGAAAGGTTTTCTTTTAATTCCAAATCTTTCCTGAATAAAAAAAGCCGGTCCGTTTGAATCAAGTCGGATCAATAAACTAACAATAGGCATAAACCATGAAAGCACAAAAAGAATAACGAAGAGAGAAAAAGAAACATCAAAAGCTCTCTTTGCAAATCTTCTGATTGCTTCATTAAGTGGCTCATCTCTAATAGTAATAACCGGCAGATTACTTACAGTACTAATCTGAAACCTGCCCGATAAAAATTTAAAGTAGTCCGGAATAAAATGAACTTTAACAGCATTCCTGTTGCATATTCTTACTAATCCATCGAGGTCGTTATTTAATTCGCTGTGTAAAGCAATTACAACGTCTTCAACATTTTCATCCTTAATAATTTTATCAAGGTCCGATAAATTACCTATAACATTTGGGGCAGGTTTGTTATTAATAAATCCTACAAACCGATGACCGAACTCCGGATTTTTAGCAATAACTTCTCTGAATTTTTCACCAATTTCGTTTGCCCCAATGATAAGCAAATTTCTTATTGACCTTCCTTTATTTCTTAATCCTCTGAGAGCACTCTTAAAAATTATAGTTCTCGTAGTAATAGTTATTAGTAAAAGCAAACCGTTAATAACTATAAAATTTCTTGGGAAAAGCTGCTGTTTAATTATAAACATAAAAAGAACGTTAACTACTGAGATGATTACAGCTAACTTAAAAATATTAAACAACTGAATTGGAAATGGTCGGATTAAAAATTCCTGATAAAATCCACTTGAGCTGGTATAGAAGAACCAGACAAAATTTACTATCGGAAGTAATAAATAGGGATTACTTTTTTCAAAGCTCATATCCAACGGTCTTGTAATTAATACAGCAAGTAGAAATGAAAAGTTTATAAGAATAAAATCTATGACTGCACTGGTTAAAAAGATAGATTTTTTATTTACGATCATAATTTATATAGAATAATAAAATATGTGTGAAGCAAATGAATACACTTTTTAGTAATGTAAAATATTTTAATGTTCCTGAATATATACCTGTAACAATCTGTATTATCAGCGTAAACAAGCAACAAAGAATCTAATATTAAATTTAAAACTAATGCTAATTTAATAATAATTAAAAAAATGAAGGCATTATAATATCTTTGGAAGAATAATTTCTTAATATGAATCAAACAGAAATTTTTCTTGCTACATTCTTTGTAATATATTCGCAACGTTCATAGTATAGATTTATTAAATTCTTATATTTAGCGTAAATATTAAGAATCATTATTCGATTTCAATCCACTATTCCCGGTAATAATAAAATACTTGAAGAATGATCTATTCGCGAAATGATAATGATAATTTTATTAATTTTAGAATAAAATTAGGATGTATGTTTAGCTTAATAAATCTTGACAGGATTATTAAAAGAGGTTAATAAAATAATTTGCTTGAAGTTAAGAAGATTAAAGTTCTTTATATAATTACCAGCCTCGGACTTGGTGGAGCAGAAAAGCTGTTACTATATTATCTTAAAAATTTAAATAAAGATAAATATAGTTTTTATGTATGTTGCTTCAGAGAAAAACCGGATGACCTGATTCCGGAGATGTCAGAATTTGCAGAGATTATAAATCTTAAGATTAAAAATAAATTTAATCCGATTGTTATATTTTCTATAATTAAATTAATCCGAAAAATTAGACCGGATATAATACATACTCATTTATTTCAACCAAGAGTTTACACAACTATTGCTCACATATTTTCAAAACGCCTGGTTCTTATTACTCAAAAGCATAGCATCGTCAATCCCAAAAAACACCATATATTTATTCTGTTTGAGATGCTTAGCATCTGGCTGAATAATAAAGTTATTGCTATTTCTGAATCCGTAAAGAAAAGTTTGATAAAGTATGAATTTATTCCTGAGAATAAAATTCTCGTATTACCAAATTGCATTGATTACAAAAAATTCCACAATAAATCTGAGCGGGAAATTATTCAGAATAAAAAAGAAATTGTTATTGGTACTGTGGGCAGGCTTGAAATTGAAAAAGGCATTAAATACTTATTGTTGGCAATGAAAATCATTTTAACTAAGTTTCCAAATGCAAGGCTTGAGATAATTGGTGATGGTTCGCAATACAAAGAATTAAAGGAATTTAGCAAAAAGTTAGGCATTAGCAATTCTGTTATTTTTTTTGGTAAATTTACCGATGTAATTCCATTCTACAATAAAATGGATGTCTTTGTGCTACCATCTATATTAGAAGGATTTGGAATTGTGCTTCTTGAAGCAATGGCTGCAGGAGTTCCTGTCATTGCAACTCATGTTGATGGCATTAAAGAAGTCGTTATTGATGGAGTGTGTGGAATTCTTGTTCCACCTAAAAATCCGGAAGCTATAGCTAGTTCATTTAGCCGGCTTATTGAAAATCCTCAATTGACAAAAAAAATAGTTGAAGAAGGATTTAAGAGAGCGAAGTTATTCGACGTTCAGGAACATGTGATGAAACTTGATAGTTTATACACTAATCTTTTAGGAGCAGAATCTTAACGATGATAAAGATTCTTTATATTTTGGAGGCAACCTCTGGCGGCACTCAAAAACATGTAATTGACATTGCGAAAAAAATAGACAAATCAATATTTCAGATCGATATAATTTATTCAACCAGCAGAAATAAAAATTTTGTTCAGGAGAGCCATGGAATATTCAATCGAACATATGGGCTCCCTATCAAAAGAAGTGCATCATTTACCGATATATCCAATATTCTCAAGATGCGCCATATCATCAAACAAAATAATTATGATATTGTACATTGCCATAGTACAAAAGCAGGTTTTGTTGGTCGTTTAGCCGCCTTTGTAAGTCGTCATCCCAATGTTATCTATTCACCTCACGGATTTATGTTTTGTGATAACAGCATTCCTTTTAAAAGATTTCTTTATCTAAGCCTTGAAAAATATCTCGGTTATTTAACTAAGAAGCTCATTGCAGTTTCTGGATCGGAAAGAGATCTGGCAATTCAGCATAATATTGTTCCTAATAAAAAAATTATAACTCTTTATAATTCAATTGATCCGTCAGATTTTAACGACTACAGTTATATCAATCGGGTACCTGAAAAATTGAAAGATGGTTCTGAGATAATTCTCGGGACAGTTGGAAGATTGTATTATCAGAAAGATCCCATTACACTAATTAAGAGTTTCAAGATTATTAATGATCGCTTTCCAAACACCAAGCTAATTATAGTTGGGGACGGACCTTTAGAGCAATTCTGTATTAAATTAATTGATAAGCTGGGTTTAAAGACAAAAGTTAAACTTGAAGGCTACCAAAAGAATTCTAAATCTTATTATAAAATGTTCGATATTTTTATGCTATCTTCTCACTACGAAGGATTACCTTACGCTTTATTAGAAGCAATGTGTATGGGAATACCTTCGGTTGGAACCAATGTGGTCGGAATCAAAGATCTTATTCTTCATGGTGAAACTGGATTTTTAGCAGAGGAAGAAGATTACTTAGGCTTAGCTGATTCTGTTATTAGTATTCTGAATAACCCGGAATTATTATCAAAATTTAGTCAGAACGCTAAAAGGATGACGAGGGAAAATTTCAACTTTAATAACGGAATTATCAAATATCAGGAGTTTTACAGTTCTTTATGTCCTGAAATGGCATAGCATCAAACTCAGCTAAAGATTTCGACCACCTACCCGAAATATTTTTATCCACCTCACTTTTTTGATCGTTTAATTTTTAATAATACAATATTCTCTTGCTAACGAAATTACTTTATCATAAACTTCTTCTACAGAAAGCAAGTTCATACATTGTATGCCTGGGCAAATGAATTGTCCACCACCTATAATACAGAATTTTTCATATTGAAGAGCTGAGCAAGAGAGCTTTTTTTGTATATGAATCTGATGATCCTGGAAAGTTGAAGTATAATCAGGATTTGTTGCACCGTAAATTGTAAACGATGGTCTGCCAAGAAAATTTGCAATGTTTACAGGACCCGAATCATTGCCAATGAATAGCGAACATTCTTTAATGTTTTTTATTAGTTCTTCAACCGAATTAGTTTGATGAAAACCAATTCCATCGTTTATAATTTCATCAATAACATCAAAGCTAAACTGAGCCGGAGGTAATATAAAACTTACATCAAATTCTTTCTTTAATCTTTTTGCAAGTTCTGCAAATTTTTTTAAACCCCATTCCTTTTCCTTCCATCCGGCTAATGGGTGTATCAGAATTTTACCTTCTGGATTTACTGATTTAACAAATGTTTTAATCGCTGCTCTGTCTGAAATTTCACATATCAAAGAAATAACATCGAGATAAATATCCACCAACTGAGGTTTTTCTCGTATTTCTACGAAATGATCATAGATACTTCTGAACTGTATTTTGCTAATGCCAAAAATTTCTTTGGCTCTGCTGTTAAATAGTAACGAGGCAGTTGACATTCCACCAATTAAATCAAAAATAATTTTTGGTCTTAAAGCTTTGAATGTTTTCCTAAATTTACGATTTATTATGCGCTTGTTGAGGATCAAATCTCCGGGTTGAAGTACGCAAAAATTAACATCTTCCAAAGCGAGTTTGTAAATTGGAACCGATTCGGGAAAACACACAATAGTAATTCTCAATTTAAAGTGTTTTTGAATTTCCCTGATTGCCGGAATTGTAAATATTGTATCTCCCAACCTATGATATGATAGTATTATCAGGTTGTCGCTGTTATAAGAAGAAAGTTTAAAAATATTCCGTGTGGTAAAAAATACAAGATCGCAGAGTAAAATAACTATCCGGGCAATGAGTTTGTTTTGGTTGATAAAATCACTGAAGGATATTGCAGATCTGATATGTTTCATCTATTGAACTATTTACTACCTGTTTTATTATTTACTTCTAATAAATTTTTACTGAGAGGAGTCTGATAAAAATAAATTAGTCCGCTGAATATTAACCAGAACGGAAGATCTGTAACGAGTCCGCCAACATATAACAACCCTATACTATTAAATATATTTCTAACAATGACGCTTGTTCCTGTGGCAAAAAGAGCAACTATTAAATAATAAATTTCAGGAGACTGATCTTTATATTTTTTAATTGTTTTGATTCCAATCCTGATATAGACAACAGGTAACGTAATTATTGTTATCAACCCAAGGATTCCCATTTCAGAAAAAAAGACAAGGAAAATATTGTGAGCTAAATTTCCTCCTTCAGTAACATCGGTATAATAAATAAAAACTTTACCGAAGAATTCATCCAGCATAAATGGGAAATAATTGAAAACTTCGTACGGATATGCACCGGGGCCTAAACCGAAAACCGGATAATCCTTTATAATATTTATTGCCATTAACCATAGATAATCTCTTACACTAACACCTTCCTCAAATCTGAATAGCAGATAAACTATCTCGTTTAGTGGTTCAATCACAATGAAACAGATTATGATAAAAATTAGTGATAGGATAAGCTGATAAAATGTGTTTTTTCTAAGAATGTAAAGTATTATTGAGGTACTTAATAAAATTCCAATTACCGCTGACCTTGACATTGTAAGAATTAATCCTAAAACAATATAAAAAAGAAGGAATGAAGCAATCCATTTACTAAATTTATGCTTTTGAAGTATAATATAAGTTATCAGAAAAGGAAAAGAAATCACGTAAAAATTTGTTAGTGCTTCTGGATTTGTAATTAATATACTAATCCTTATTCTGCCACTGGTTACAATATTTAACAAACTGTAACCTTCTATAAAAAAATAAATAAGCGATATTGTTGAAAAAATAAAAGACACCACAATGATAGAAGATATGTAATTTTTAATATCGCTAAAATCATCAATTAAAGAATAAAAGACATAAACAATTATAAAAAATAATAATTGCTTTAAAATTATGGATGAACCAGCAAAAGGATAATTTGACATTGCGGATGATATTACCATCGCCGAAAAATATAAAAATAAAAAGTTGATGAGTGCTTTTGGCAACCTTCTGTATTTTACAAATTCTAATCCAAATTTCTTCAAAAACATTATAAAGAGTAAACTCATTGTAACGATTTGAATTATCAATCTTAATTATCTGTCAAATTCTCCAACCAGAGTAAATAAGGTTATAAGCACAAAAGCTATTACAAATTTTTTACCATAAATAAAACTTAAAATGACAAAGACAATCACGGGAATGATAAAAATACTCCAATTGCTTAAAATTATTGCAGTAGTACTCAACAGAATTGAGACAAAAACAAAATTCAAGTCAACTGGTAAAATTAAATTGGATATTTTCAGGGAATATTGTTTCAAGATATCAGATTAAGAGTTTCAAATTAATTTAAAATTTATTGCTAACTATTTTCTTGCAGCCACAATGAAACTTTGAGTCAGAATTTCATGCTTGTTTCCTGTTTCAACCAAACTGGCGAAGTTGTAACCAAGTCTGATTATCTTCCATACTATTAATCGAAATAATCCTAGTATATTCCTGGGGACAGGACCGGATTCATAAAATGCAATTTGATCAAAGCCAACTAGTTTTAGTAGTTGCAATGCAGAGTTTGGTGTAAATATTGTCAGGTGAGTAAGGTCACCATAAATTAAATTTGTCGATAATAGTGATTGACCATTGGGCGTATGAAATATAAATATACCGTTAGCCTCTAATTTGTTATAGATTTTTTCAAATAGTGGTATCAAATCATCTTTGGAAAAGTGCTCAACGAAATCAAGTGCTATAATTATTTTAAACTTAATAGTGTTTCTATTTAAATAATCATTCACATCAGCAACCTCGACATCAAACCCTTTTTGCCTGGAGATATTAATTTGCTCTTCCGAAATATCAATTCCTTTCAAATTATTAAAACCTTTATTTCTGAGATACTCAAGCATGTAACCCCGACCGCAACCTAATTCCAGAACAGGAGCACCCGGTTCGTAAGATGAAATCAAAGGTAAATAAAGAAAATCATTTTTTTTCCACATTTTAGCAATTGACTTCTGACTAAAATCTGAGATATGTACTTTAAATGTAGAATTATATTTTGAATAGAATTCTTGTCTGAAATCAGATCGCATAAAATTTATTTATCCTTTCAAAGCTTTATGAATTCTTTATACTGATTTAATTATCCGACCGGATCCAATATTTCGCATAACATTACTCAACAGCAAAACTGATTTATGTTTTACTATAATTAAATTCAGTGAATATAACACAACAAAAATACCTATCATCACAACTTCTATTAAAATAGTTGCATTAAGTAATGAATTCATTAAAATATAAATTATTAAGAAACAGATACAACAATTAATGAAATATAACAAGTACTCTTTTATAAAAATATTTTTATCAGATATTTTTAGTTTTTTATTCAATACTAGATAACTTGAAGCAAAGAAAAATATGAAGCTTATCGAGGTGCTTAATGCTAGCCCATTTTGCTCGTACTTTTCAACAAATAAAAAATTAAGCAATAGTTTTAATGATATTCCCATTATTGTAATCAGTAGCAATATTTTTGCAAGGTTCAGACTGTAAAAGATTTTATTTAAAACCGCATATACAGAATAAAAAACAAGACTAATTGAATAATATTTTAAGGCATTGTAAGTAATGACTGTACTTTCACCAATAAATTTTCCTCTCTCAAAAGCTATTTTAATCACTGCTTCACCAAAATAAAACAGTAAGAAAGTAAATGGCATAAAAATTAAGATATTGATCGAAATACTTTCATTAAAAATTCTCTCCAAATCTTTTTTTTCACTATCAACAATAGCTTGAGTAATCTTCGGAAAAATTGCTGTTGCTAAAGAAATAGAAAATATTGATATGGGCAGAATAAAAATTATATAAGCATAATTTAAAGAAGCTATTCCCCCGGGAGTAATTTGTGAATAAAAATATCTATCGAAAATAGAATAGAGTTGACCAATGGATTCAATAAGCAATATTATCAAAAGAGTGGGACCAAGCATTGTTTTCAGGAATTGGAAATGCTGACGGTGTGGTCTCAAATTAAGTTTAAAGAATTTTCTTGATTTATACTGCAAATATAAAAACTGTAAAAACGTTCCTGCCAGATATCCAACCGGGATAACATAAATTCCTATTTTATCAGAAAATGCAAAAATGAGTAAGATGATTGAAATATTTAAATACAAAATAGAAATCGGTGGATATTTAAATTCATAAACAGATTGGAGCAATGCTGATAATATTGATATGCCTGCAGAAAAAGGTATTGTAAATAAAAATATTCTGAAAATTATCGCAGCTATTTCTTTATTCTTAACTGATGATTCCTGCATATAATTATTTATTATCAAGTCACTTAAGAAGAAAAGCAGAATAGCTATTATTATACCTGAGCCAATAAAAAGAATAAAAGACTGGTTAAAATATTTTTTTGCTGCTTCCGGATTTTCAGATTTGATTTTTTGAAAACCCGGGACAAAATAATTCTGACCTATGTAAAGTATAATAGAGTTAATTGTGGTAGGTAAAACTGCACCAACCAGATAGAGATCAAAGTCCGTTTCCAGACCAAAGTTGCTTGCAAATACCATTTCGCGGATGAAGCCAAGTCCACGGCTGAGCAATCCAACAAGTGAAATAAAAATTGAAGCGCCCGCTATCGTGGAAGTAAATTTTTGACTCATGCCTGAAAATTATTTTAAGAAATGCTTTTCTTCTTACTGAAGTAAAAGACTAACATCAGATAAGCTCTTTGAAATATTGTATAGTTTTCTTCAATCCATCTTCCCTGCTGACTTTTGGTTCCCAGTGAAGTTTTTCTTTCGCTTTTCTTATATCAGGCTGCCTGACTTTGGGATCATTAACGGGAAGTTCTTCATAAACTATTTTACTTTTGCTCTGAGTTAATACAATTATTTCTTTTGCGATATCAATGAGAGGAATTTCTTCAGGATTACCAATGTTTACCGGTTCATCTTCATCAGACATTAGTAATTTAAATAAGCCATCAACCTGATCAGTAATATAACAGAAACTTCTTGTCTGTGAGCCATCGCCATAAACAGTAATAGGTTCACCTGTTAATGCCTGCATTATAAAATTTGGTATTGCTCTGCCATCTTTTGCACGCATTCTCGGACCGAAAGTATTAAATATCCTTGCTATACGAGTTTCAACATTATGATACCTGTGATATGCCATAGTTAATGCTTCAGCAAATCTTTTTGCCTCATCATAAACTCCCCGCGGACCAATCGGATTAACATTTCCCCAATATTCTTCCGGTTGAGGATGAATTTCAGGATCACCATAAACTTCGGAAGTGGATGCGAGTAAAAATCTTGCCTTTTTCTCTTTTGCAAGTCCTAATGCTTTATGAGTTCCGAGTGAACCAACTTTTAGCGTTTGAATCGGAAGCTGTAAATAATCAACCGGACTGGCCGGAGAAGCAAAATGCAGTATGTAATCTACTTTTCCCGGAATGAAAATATAGTTTGTAATATCATGCTTTATGAAAGAAAATTTTTCATTGCCAGCCAGATGAGAAATATTATCTATATTCCCTGTTATAAGATTATCTATGCAAATAACCCGAAGACCTTCACTTAATAATTTATCACAAAGATGAGAACCTAAAAATCCTGCACCACCAGTTACCACAGCTGTCTTCATTTTTGGATGCTACTTTCATTTTTAAAGATTGAAATTTTCTTTTCTCTGATTATGAAAAATGCCGAGACAATTAAAAGTACAAATATTGAACCGATGACAGTTGAATAAATTAACCTTGGTGAAACATGTTTGTCCGGAGGAATAGCCTCATCAAGTACGTCAATTGTAGGGACATCTCTGTTTTCCTGAATTCTTTCTTTGTAATATTGCTGCTGAAGCAAAAGATAAACTTCGTTTTTAATTTTAACTGTTCTTAATAATTTAGACAAACGCATTCCTAATTCAGGAACATTGCTAAAGGCTATAAGATAATCATCAGTATCAATATCAAACTTTTCATATTCTTTTTCCAGCTGGTCTAACTTTTTCCTTAAGGCAAGCAATGTTTTATTATCAGGTCTGGAATTCGGTTCAAGTAAACCAATTTCTATCTCAGTACTAACAATTTCTGCTTTTAACTTTGCCGCACTCTCTATCGCTGAAGTTAATTGGTCGGGAAGAGATACTGTTTTATTTTCCTTCTGAAACTCCATCAATTTTATTTCCGCAGTATCGAGTTCTGCTTTAGTAAGATTTAGCTGAGCTTCAATATATTCTCTTGCACGCTTTGCACGGTAAGAAACTTTTTCACGGTTGATACTGTCCAATGCTTCAACGAAAGAGTTTGATATCCTTGCTGACAGATTTTTAATAGAATCTATATCAGAAAAAACTCTTGGTAAATAACCTGTAGAGACATTAACAGAAAGTGTAATAATACCTTCTTTTGATAAATCTAAATCCAAATCCTTTT
Organism: Ignavibacteriaceae bacterium; assembly: GCA_013388525.1. The sequence continues at coordinate 27,869 of JACAFA010000144.1, forward strand.
GAAGTTTTTTAACCAATTCATATTCATTTTTCTCACCGTAAAATTCCAACAAATTATTTTTCCTTATAACATATTCGGCAGCTGTCCTACTTTTAAGAATTTGCAAAAAAAGTTGTGAATTTCCCGGAGCTAATTTTCCGGTTAAAAAATCACCCGCTCCACTTCCGGAAAGTAAGTTGCCCAAACCTGATAACTGATCTGTTTCTGCTGGAGGAAGAATTGTTACAGGTGCCTTAAAAGTAATTGGAGAAATAATTAATAAATAAAGGAAAATTAAAAATGCTGCTCCTGCAGTATATTTAAAAATGTTTTTACGGTTAACAAGTAAAATGTGTAAAATGTCATGCAATGTCATCGTGATTACCTCGTTGCAACAATTACAGCTGCAGAAGCAGCGACAATAGCCGCCAATTGAGCAACAATAGTTAATACATCAGTAAATACTTCCCAGAATTTTGGTCCGGGTGGATCTTCAAGTACCCAAATGGTATCACCGGGTTTAAGATCATCAACATCATCAGCGTCAATCCACTCACCTGTTTTTGCCTTAATAACTCTTACATCACCTTTCAAAGCTCGCCAGCCAAAACCACCTGCCAGGTTTATATAATCCTCAATTGTTAACGTTGAATCATAAATAATTTTACCAGGTGATACTAATTGTCCGAGCATTATGATATAATCTTTCTTTTCAGGAATGTTTATCATATCATTTTTTCTTAAGATAATATTCTCATTAAGATCATTTTGTTCAAATAACTTTACAAAATCTACAACTACTTTACCAGAACGTTGTCTTGATTTTGCTTTAAAATAATCATACTCATCTTCAGTCATTTTATCTATTGGAACCAACAACAATCTTTCATACTCAGCATCTGTTTCTTCAACATCCATATTTCTTGAGACCGATGCTTCTGTAAGTGATGCTTCAGGAAGAAAACCACCTGCTTCTTCAATAATTTCTTTAAGTGTGGTTACATTTTTTGTAATCTTGTACCACCCGGGAAATCTTACATATCCATTAATAACTACATAGTGATCGATTAAATACTCAGGAATTTTTCTTACAACAACATGATCTTTGTTTTGAAGATATACACTGCTTTGCGAAAATTCATCAAAAGAATAATAATTGCTGATTTGATTTTTACCATCTTCAAGAAACCGGATTAATTCAATAGAATCTTTCCTTGCATCAAAAGTAAATCCTCCGGCAAGTTTAATAATATCTGATATAGTTTCACCATCACGATATTCATAGATTGCCGGATATTGAACCTGACCGCTTACACGAACCATCTTATCAACTTTTTGAATTGATACAACATCACCTTCAACCAGAATGGGATTATTTGTGAAATCACCAAATCTCAAAAAGCTGAGCAAATCGTAAACCTTAGTTTCATATTCTTTAGAGATGATTTTTATATTTCGAATATCGGATGATTCATTCAATTGTTTCGAACTTGTAATAAGATCCATCAATCTTGAATTAGCAGGCATTACTAATACTGATGGCTTTATTACATTTCCGACAAGAGAAATTTTAATCATCCTGAAATCCACCAAGGATATATAAATATCAACGTCTTTGTAATATTTTAGGATTGAGTCTGAAATTTTAAGCTTTGCATCTTTTAATGAAGTGTTCTTTAAATCAATTCCTCCGACTCTGGGTATATAAAGCCATCCTTCCTGGTCAATAACCAAAGTATTTGAAATTTCTTTAACACCGCTTATGGAAACAAATAATTTATCACCGGGTCCAACTTTGTATTCTTCAGGATTAACTGCTCCCTCCGTTGCAACCATAGAAAAAGGCATGGAACTCTGCTGGTTCAATGAATCCTGGAATAATCTTTCGGGATAATCAGGAAATTGTTGTGGAATTCCATCTTCAATCAAAACAAAAGATAATAAGAGAATGACTAATAAATTAGATTTCATTTAAATTTTTAAGATGTGAAAAAATGATAATGAAAATATTCAACTTATGACTGATGTTAAATTATGAAATAAATATGCTTCATCAAATTTTTAAGGAAACTTTCCTTAATGTGAACAATGATACAATGAATACCAATAACGGACCTGAGAGAAAAATAATGAGCAGGTATTCGGTAATATTTTTCGCAATTATTAATTCCAGCGTTTCAACTATGATGAGCTGCTTTCTTATAAATAGAAATATATAATAAGAAAAAACACCTGCAATTATCCCCGCAAATAATCCATTCAACACTACCGGAATTTTAATGGTTGAAAGTTTTGCACCGACCAGTTTCATAGTCTCGAATTCAATCATCCTGGAATTAATTATCAACCGGATGGTTGCATATACAAGATAGATAGCAACAACAGAAACTAATATTGTTAACAGGAATAAATAAATCTTTATTGTATCAATATAGTTCAGGAGTTTATAAATAAAACCTTCCTTGAATACAACTTCATCAACTAAATCCAGACCTGAAAGTTCATTCATTATTTTATTCAACGAATCACTATTTGCATACTGCTCTGCCACTTTAATAGTGAATGAAGCAGGTAACGGGTTATAATCAAGTATCTTTCTGAAATCTTCACCTGTCTCTGCAATAAATTGTTCTGCGGCTTTATCTTTACTGATAAATTCAATACTATCAGAGAACGGTTTGGCTTGTAAATGTTCAAACATCTGCTTCTGATCAGTCTGGTTAAAAGATTCACTAACAAAAAGATTAATTTTAATATTTGATTTCAGACTTGAAGAATAAAAATCAGATAATTGAAGAGTGATATAGCTGAAAAGTATCAGCAAAACACTTATCGTCAGGCTGATTGTTGTCAGCACAAAAGAAGACTTTGCGGATTTTATAGATCGGAAAGCTTCAGCGAAATAAAATAGAAACATTTGTTAATTAAAGTCTTCTGGTAATAATAATATTTTAAAAATTTGATTCGTCAATCCACCGGGTAATTTGCCACTTTTTTGAAACCGGATCCTGCTTTAATGACACATTTACACGTCCGTCAATTCTTACAACATCTGTTGGATTAAAAGTAATATTGAGATTGAAACTCCTAACAATGTTAGCATCAAGCGAGTCAATCGTACTTAATAAAATATTATTCCATATTAAATCAAGACGCTGTGAATTCTGGAATAATCCATAAGTAGTTCTCATCTCCTCAACACGTCCCCAGTTAACATCATAACCATTTTCATAGTCCCTGTAAGTAAAAGTAAAATTATTACTAATCAAATTACCATAGATTAAAGTATCTTTGAACGTATAAGCATACTGAAAATTCTGAAAAACTCCTTCAATTGTGGTTTGATCAGATATTGGAGGAAAACCGCTATCAAATTCAGTATCAAGTTTTGGAGCAAACGGATTTGTACAGGAAGCAATAATTATTAAAATGATTCCAAATAAAGAAATTAACTTGTTCTTTTTAAAAATAGTAAACCGATATGTATAATTATAATTGATCGGCAATTTTAGTAAAATTCTTTAATTATTCTTTTATTTTAGATTTATTAGTCATATAGGAATCAATCTTTATTAAGATCATAAGCTTCGTTCAAACAGAAATACTATTCCCTCACTGTTTTTTATTAAGAATCCTTCGTCAATAATTCTTTTAATAATTTCTGATTTATTTGATTCACCGTAAACCTGAGGGTGTAACTCAATTAGTATTAATTTTATTGAGGAGGGAAAGTTAGGTTTTTGATCAAGTATTATTTTTTCAGTTCCTTCAATGTCTACAACTAAAACAGTAGGTTTTAAATTATATAAATCAGAAATCTTTTTAATGTCGTATATGGAATTACTGTCACTCGTAGTTTTGTTTTCATAAATAAATTGAATTCTACCTTCCAAACTGCTTCCTGATTCTTTAAATTTTATTGAATGAATCTTATTTGCAACTTCCGCGACAGGAAATGCAAAGCCTGTTAAGATTTTTGTATTATGATTGCTTTCAAGCCAACTTCTGGAATATGCGCTTATTTTTTCAGATGCTTCAATTGAAATTACTTTGCCACTATTGCCAACTTTGTTAGCTAAAATTGCGGTTAAAATACCGATCGATCCACCCATTTCAATTATGGTTTCGCCTTCTAGGTTACAGGGTCTAAGCAATTTCCTTTCAGGGAGTTCATAATCACCTTTTTTCAGAATATGCTTAATCCCGAAACTATAAGGTTCTCCGCGTAATTTTATTTTAGTATTATCAATAAAAATATATTCAGGCCAAAAAAATTCCGGCACAAAAGATTTCAAAATATTGCGACGTAACGCAGATATTTTTTCCGTTAACAATTTTTTCAAGTCAAATACTTTGAAGCTTTAAAGATAAAATTCAAGCTTTAGTTCACTCCAGCTTTTTGAACCTTGTTTAGCAATATCCTCCCAGAAATAAATAATCCAGGCCGCGTTGATATCTGTAGTCATTGTGAACTTTACACTGCCTTCAAATATTTTAGGATTTGAATTTTGAACAGGTACGCTGATATAATATTTTGCAGAGTAAATTGAACTATCTGCCCGGATATCATAAACTTCATCTGAAAATGTCAGGCTAATTGGAATTCCCTGTGGTGTTCTTGAGACTAAATTATTAAAGTACTGAAATTCTTCATTCACATACCAGTCCGATGGAAATATAGAAAGCACATTACCTGAAGGAACAAAGTAAAAATCGCGATTTACTAAAGGCATTCCTGTTGAAAAATTCTTTTTGTAATCATTTGAATTTTTATCTTTAAAGGCATTCTTCAGATTTTCGATTACAACCTTTGGTTCAACCGGAACCCGGTAACTGGATTTTGTTTCGCTGGGTTCTTCCGGATCTCTTACCTGGAATATATCACAAGCTCCAATAGTTAGTATAAAAGTACAGCAAGATATTTTCAAAAGATTTTTCATTTCTTTGCAAAGATAATAAGTCTTGAAGATGAATCTTTTTTTAATGTACTCCCATTATAATCTCCTAACTTTTCAACAATCGTAAAGCCTGCTTTGTCAAAATAAGAAAATATTTCCTCGTTGCTGTACAATCTTACTGATTCATAATACTTTTCAATTGAACCATGATTCTCAATGCTTATATCCTTAATAACTCTGTCACCCTTTATGTATCTGTTTTGAATTATTCTGGTTCCATTTTCAGAAAATACAGTTTCAGGAACAAGATTTTTTAATAAGTACTCTTTATTGAAATAATCCAGAACAAAGTAACCATTACTTTTTAATGATGAATGAGCTTTCATAATTACACTAAAATTATCTTCATCTTTTTCAAAATATCCGATACTGGTAAACAGGTTTAATGCAAGGTCAAAACGTGCCGAAGTGTTGAAATCCAGAATATCAGAAAGAACAAAATTTATATTTACACCAAACCTGTCTGCGTTACTTTTTGATTCTGAAATTAAGCGCTGACTTAAATCAACTCCAGTTACATCATAACCTTTCTTTGCAAAAATAACTGCGTGTCTTCCTGAGCCGCAAGCCATATCAAGAACTGTTGACCCTGATTCAAGGTTCAGCATTTTAATTATTAATTCAACTAATCTTTCCGCTTCACTTTCATCCCGATGGCTGTAAACTTTCAGATAATTTTCTGAATTAAACCAGTCTTTGTACCAGCTCATAATGAACTACGGTTCAAAATTGCACGACCAATAGTAGCATCATCCGCAAATTCAAGGTCACCGCCAATTGGCAGACCTCTTGCAATTCTTGTAACATTAATGTTAAGTGGTTTCAGCATCTTTGCAAGATAGAGCGATGTGGTTTCTCCCTCTGTATCAGGATTCAGCGCAAGTATAACTTCTTTAATATCTTCAGTTTCAAATCTTTTTAATAATTCCTTAATGTGAAGTAACTCAGGTGTGATTCCCGATAAAGGTGAAAGAACACCTCCCAGCACATGATATAATCCTTTGTATTCATGTGTTTTTTCTATAGCCATAACATCACTTGCTTCTTCAACCACGCAGATTACAGATTTATCGCGCTTATCACTTTTGCAGATATTACAAAGTTCTTCTTCGGACAGGTTGAAACATCTTGAACAAAATCTGAGTTTTATCTTTAAATCTTTAATAGCAGTTAAAAGTTTATCAACCTGCTGTTCATCAGATTTTAATAAGAATATTGCAAGCCGTTGAGCTGTTTTCTTACCAATTCCGGGGAGCTTGCTCATTTCTTCAATTGCTATCAAAAGCGGCTCAGCTATCTGCACTTTAAAGTCCCGGAATATTCATACCCGGAGGAAGCATCCCTTTAGTTACTTTTGCCATTTCTTCCTCAGCTAATTTTGCTGCAGATGAAATTGCTTTATTCACAGCAGCAACCACAAGATCTTCCAGAATTTCTTTTTCATCTTTGTTTATTACCTGCGGATCAATTTCGATAGAAATAATTTCTCTGTTTCCATTTGCAGTTGCTTTAATCATTCCGCCGCCAGCTTCTTCCGAAACAGTCAAATTGCCAAGTTCGCTTTGAACTTTTTGCATTTCCTCCTGCATTTTCTGAACCTGTTTGAGCATTGCCTGCATTCCACCTTTCATTAACATACTCCTTAATTACAGCTTTTATTGTTTAATAATTTGCTAATATTTTATTCAAATATACTATAATTGATTGACTTTATATACGTAAAATTCCTAACTTCATATCCATATTTTATAAATAGGAGTTCAAGATTTTTTTATTATGACTTCTCTCACAAACAACAATTCAAATACTAATAGTTCCGGAGAAGATACCAGGATAGTTGTGTATCCTGATTTTTTCATCAATCAAAAGAATAAGAAACTCACTTTGAAAAATTTTGGGGAAAAAGTTGCATCTCTCAATGCTTTCTTTTCAGACTACTTAAAAGGTTACAACATACCGGTTGCCTTCTTAAAAAAAACAGAGAAGAAAAGTATTCAATTTTTAAATGTTACTGATTTCCGATTCAGAGTAAAAATACTTAATGCAGCCGATTCCCGTACTGCAAGAATATTCTCAATTAAACCCGGTACTGCTCTCGAGCTTCCTGTTCTGGAATATCATTTTGGTGATTCAAAAGATTCTGTTATTACGGAAAGTCATCTCATCTCTTTTAATTTTTGTTCTTATGATGAATTAAAAATGATCAACCGGCTCTGTTCAAAAATAAATGCCATCATTAAATCATTTTTCGAAAGAAGGAATATATTACTTCTTGAACTGACGTGCAGGTTTGGTAAATTTGATGGTAAGATTTTTTTAATTGATGATTTTTCTCCAATGAGCATTAAAATAATTAGCAGCAAATCAGAAGATAATTTGCCCGATCCGTATAAAATTGAAACAGCTTCTCAGTTGAAAAAATACTCTGACTTTCTCTTAAAACTCACGAGCGGTGATTAAATGTTCACAAAGTACGGTTATACCACAATAGGTATTGTAGCGGTAATTGTTTTTGTTCTTATAACTTTAAGTTTTTTTATTCAGAATAATCCGGTAAAAATAATTTTAGTTTTACTTGCTGCTGTAATTCTCATACTGACTCTTAACTTTTTCAGGGATCCGGATAGAAAGACACCCGCCCTGGAAGGAATTATTGTTTCACCTGCTGATGGTAAAGTAATAGTTATTAAAGAAAATATTTCAAATCATTATGTCGGTGAAAAGTGCAACCAGATTTCGATTTTTATGTCTCCTATAAACGTTCACGTAAACAGAATTCCAATTAGCGGGAAAGTTGATCATCTTAAATATTATGAAGGAAAATTCGTTGCCGCATTTGAAGATAAAGCATCAGAAAATAATGAACGAATGGAAACCGGTATCGTTAGCAAAGAAGGTAAAATATTATTTACCCAGATAGCCGGGTTTTTAGCAAGAAGAATTGTTAATGAACTTAGAGTTGGCGATGAAGTGAACATTGGTGAAAGATTCGGGATGATAAAATTTGGAAGCAGGGTTGATATTTTTGTACCGGTTAACTTTTTGCCACGGGTTAAATTAAATGAAAATGTTCACGCAGGTGAAACTATTTTATTCGAATTAAAGAATAGATGAACCGACCACGCCTGACTCCCTCTGTAATTCCCAACTTGTTCACAGCAATGAACATGTTTTGCGGCTTTCTTTCCATCATTAGTGCTTCTGAAGAAAATTATAATTATGCAGCCTGGTTAATTTTTATTGCAGCTATATTCGATGCACTGGACGGAATGGTTGCGAGATTAACTAATTCATCAAGTGAGCTTGGTGTTGAACTCGATTCACTTTCCGATATTGTTAGTTTTGGTGCGGCTCCTTCTTTTCTCCTGTATAAAACTTATTTCTACTCAATGGATACACTTGGAATAATTCTAAGTGCACTTCCATTAATTGCAGGTGGATTTCGGCTTGCAAGGTTTAACGTACAGCTTGTTGGTTTCTCAAAATCTTTTTTTCTCGGTTTACCTATTCCCTCTTCAGCTTTAACTATCGCATCTTTCATCCTGGCATTTTATAATGATGGATTTCAGAAACCGCTTTCAGATTTTATTCTTCCGATGGTTTTAGTGCTTTCATTTTTAATGGTCAGCAATATCAGGTATGAAACTTTTCCAAAATTTTCATTGCAGGGTATCAAAGAAAAACCTTTCCATTTTTTCTTTTTATTATTTTCTGCTGTTATTGTTTTTTTCATGTATAAGAAAGGATTGTTCCTGGTTTTTGTTTTCATGATACTGATTGGTATTTTGCGGCATATTTACAAATTGATTACATCACGCACTCAATAAAATTAAAAAGTAAATGTTATGTTAAAAGCAAAAGTTCTAATCAAAAGAAGAAAAACAATTCTTGATCCACAAGGAAAAGCTGTTGAAATTGGTGCAAGACATCTTGGGTTGAATAACATAAAAAATACACGCATCGACAAGTATATTGAGTTCGATGTTGACACAAACGACAAAAAAGCAGCCGAAGATGAAGTAAATGAATATTGCAAAAAGCTTCTTGCCAATCCAATAATGGAAGATTATGAATTTACTCTTTCAGAGTGGATTCCTTCGGAGGAAAAAGTCAGGTGAAAAAACCAAAGTTCGGTATTGTTGTTTTTCCTGGTTCAAACTGCGACCACGATACTTATTATGCATTAAAAAAAATTATGAACCAGGATGTTATTTTTCTCTGGCATAAACAAACTTCACTGGAAGATTGCGATGTAATCATTCTTCCGGGCGGATTTTCTTATGGTGATTATTTAAGAACCGGAGCGATTGCAAGATTCTCTCCGATAATGAAAGAAGTAATCAACTTTGCAAATAGTGGTGGTTACGTTCTTGGGATATGTAATGGATTTCAGATTTTACTGGAAGCTGGTCTTTTGCCAGGTGTAATGTTAAAAAATCAATCACTTAATTTTGTTTGTAAGGATGTTTATCTGAAAGTTGAAAACAAAAAAACTATTTTCACATCAGACATCGACAGTAAAGATGTTCTCAGGATTCCCATAGCGCACGGTGAAGGAAATTATTTTACAGATGAAAAAACATTAGATGAACTTGAAAGAAATAACCAAATTATTTTCAGGTATTCTGAACGCGATGGTTCAGTTACAGATTCAGTAAATCCCAACGGATCGGTGCTTAATATCGCCGGAATAATAAACAAACGAGGAAATATACTCGGAATGATGCCCCACCCGGAACGGAGCAGCGATTCAGTCTTGGGAAAAACAGACGGAAGTCTTATTTTCAAATCGTTAGTTAATAATATTTTAAACTAAGAGGTACAAAATGTTTGGCAATTTAGGTGCAGGCGAAATAATTCTCATCGTTCTTGTTATCCTTTTGCTGTTTGGTGCTAAAAAAATTCCTGAACTTGCACGCGGTATCGGTAAAGGAATGAGCGAATTCAAAAAAGGACTCAAGGATGTTGAAACTGAAATTAAAACTGCTGATACAGATGTAAAAAAGGTTGAAGAGAAAAAAGATTAGTCATTTCATTTGTGAATTTACGACTAATCTTTCTTCACATAATTTTTTCATCATTACCAGTAATCATCCCCATCCATTATTTAGGACAGGACATTCCATTTTCTTAAATTTGCTCGTTAAATTTTAATTCGTTATTTCATTTCAGGAATAAAACTCTATGAGCATTTTAGTTAACAAACAAACCCGCCTTGTTGTACAGGGAATAACAGGCAGTGAAGGTTCTTTCCACACACAACAGATGATTGAATACGGAACTAAAGTAGTAGCAGGTGTTACACCCGGCAAAGGAGGAACAAAACATCTCGGTGTACCTGTATTCAACACTGTAGCAGATGCAGTTAAAGCAACCAAAGCTAATACATCAGTAATTTTTGTTCCACCGGCATTTGCTGCTGACGCAATTCTTGAATCTGCAAATTCAGGAATAAAAGTTATCATCTGCATAACAGAAGGAATTCCTGCAGCAGATATGATCAAAGTTTATCTCTCAATAAAACAAAAAGGAATTATTCTGGTTGGACCAAATTGTCCGGGAGTTATATCACCCGGTGAAGCTAAAGTTGGAATAATGCCGGGTTTCATTCATAAAAAAGGAAATGTTGGAATCGTATCAAGAAGCGGAACTCTGACTTATGAAGCTGTAAAGCAAATTGTGGATGTTGGTTTGGGTCAATCAACGGCTGTTGGCATTGGCGGCGATCCGATTATCGGTTCAAAATTTATAGATATAATAAAATTGTTCAATGAAGATCCGGAAACAAAAGGAATTGTAATGATTGGTGAAATAGGCGGAAGTGCAGAGGAAGAAGCAGCAGAATTTATAAAGAAGAATGTAAGAAAACCTGTTGTCGGATTCATTGCCGGAAGAACTGCTCCTCCCGGAAGAAGAATGGGACACGCCGGTGCAATTATTTCCGGTGGAAAAGGAACAGCTGCAGAAAAAATGGCTGCCATGAAAAAAGCCGGAATCCATGTTGTTGAGAATCCGGCAGAGATTGGTTCAACAATGTTAAAAGCTCTTGGGAAAAAGAAGGCAGGCGTTAAAAAATCAGGCGTGAAGAAAACAGCAAAAAAATCTGTTCTCAAAAAAAAGAAAAAGTAAAATATCATTAATCAATAATTTGAGATTACAATGAAAGTAAAAGTAGCTCTTGAAAAAAGCGATGAAGGAGGATACACAGTTTACGTTCCCTCGTTGCCAGGTTGTATTAGTGAAGGCAATACAATAGAAGAAGCTATCGATAATATTATTGAGGCTATAGAGCTTTATCTTGAACCGATTGAAGATGACACAATCGCATTGCAGGATGTTATAATTAAAGAAATCAATTTATGACCAAAATTCCTTCACTGCCATACATTAAGATTATAAAAGCATTACAAAGAAATGGTTGGGTTGTAGTAAGGCAAAGAGGAAGTCATATACGTTTACAAAAAAATATACCCGGTGAGGTTTTGAAAATTACAGTCCCAGCACACACTCCTGTAAAAAGATCAACCCTCTCTCATATATTGAAACAAGCAAGAATCAATTTAGAAGACTTTTTAAATTTGTTTTGAAAAATAAAGGAGAAATAAATTGAGCATTAAAACATTAGCCATAATAAAACCGGATGCAGTTCAGAAAGGTTATACCGGTGAAATAATTTCAATGATAATCAAAGCCGGATTCAAGATTAAAGCGATGAAAATGATTCAGCTTACTAAATCATCTGCTGAAGGATTTTATTCAGTTCACAAAGAAAGACCGTTCTTTAATGACCTGGTTGCATATATGACTTCAGGTCCCTGTATTCCAATTGCTCTCGAAAGAGAAAACGCAGTTGAGGAATACAGAAAACTTATTGGAGCAACTGATCCGAAAAAAGCTGCTGAGGGAACAGTAAGAAAATTATTTGCTGTTGATATTCAATTGAATGCAGTTCATGGCTCAGACTCGGATGAGAATGCAGAAAAGGAAATCGCTCACTTCTTTTCAAAAGATGAATTGCTGAATAATTATTCAGCTTAACATAATTTAAATTAACCTGTCGGACTTCCGGATTAAAAATTCAAATCGACAATTGATAAATTTCTTAAGGAATAAAATGAAAAGCATATTAACTATCACTTTACTTTCTATTACATTGTTTTTTGCCTGTCAGCAAAAGAAAGCAGAGGATGAACAAAAAATTACAGAAGAGACAGCATCTACGTTTGACAGTACTGCTTTATTAACTACTACAGTTGAAGAAAATGAAAACCAATCTTTTATTTTCAGATATAAACTTATTCCCGGTGAATCATTCAAATACAGAGTAACTACAATTTCGCAGAGTGAACAAAGTGTTATTACTGATTCAAGTATGACTGATCATCTGGATCAAACTATTATTTTCATAATGAACTTCAAAACACTATCAGTAGATGACGACAGTGTTGCAGAAATTGAGTGCACATTTAATTCAGTAAACCTGAAAGCAAATGCAAACGGAATTGATATCAGTTACAAATCAGGTTCACAAATGGATTCAACTGAAAGACAAAAATTTCCTGAGTATGAAGCCTTTCTGAACAACCCATTCAATCTCAGAGTTGGCAAACAAGGTGAAATTATTGATATCTACAAGATTGATAAAATAATGAACAAGTTTCTGACCTTCCGCGGTTTAGCTGATTCACTTAGTGCTCAGGATAAAATTATGGCTCAACAGGAAATGACAAACAAATCCATCAAACCATTATTATCACAGATATTCAGAGAATTTCCTGATAAAAAGATGGCTAAAGATTCAACCTGGTCTTACAAACGCGAATCACTTCCGGTAATGATTTTTAAAGTTGATTATGAAAATCTCTATACAGTTAAAAATATTGAGATGCTTAATGATGAGAAATTAGCTGTGGTTGATGGAATAATTAAAACTAAAGTTACCGGCAGTCAGACTCATAATGATCGTGGAATAAATTATAAATTTGAAAAACCAATCTCTACTGCCAGCGGGAAAATATATTTTAATCTTGACAAAGGTTTAATTCAAAAAAGCCGGACTCAAACAAGAATGGAAAATTCGTATAGTATGGAAATGCCAACACCCGAGGGAATTAAAAAAGCAAGTGCTAAAGAAATTACTTCAAATGTGAACGTAATAGAATTACTATAAATTTTTTCTTTGTTAGTTTGTCGTAATGAATTCATTCATACCGGGAATATTTTTACCAGATTAGCCAATTCGCAGGAACATTTTTCAATGTTCCTTTTTCTTTTATTTAATTATTTCATTTTTTAACAAATTCCTTCATTTACAGAATGGTTAAATATTTGCTGTAATGAACGTAAAAAGATGCAAAGGAGATAAAAGGTGAAGAAACTTATAATATTTATTTTGTTGGTTGCAGGAGGTTATTTTGCTTATGAATACCTTATCAAAGAAAAAACTGTACTTGAAATCAATGCAGATAAATCTATCTCTACACAACATTCAATGGATGTTGATGCACCAGCACTGGCACCAGCAAGATTTGGTTCTGTTCAGGGAACAGTAAAAAATGTCAGCGATAAAACTGTAACCAATATTGTGTTAAGATATAAACTGAATGCTGAACCGGTTGAAGCTCGTATTGATCAATTAGAACCCGGAGAAACAAAAAACTTTTCAACGCAAAGTATCAGACTAAGCCACGTAGAAGTTACTTTCTTTCTTGAAGAAATGAGCTACGAATAAATACTATTTATTCTTGTAATTTGTACCCGAACTTTAGTTCGGACAGATCCTAACAAAATTTTTTCGAGATAAGTTCCGAGCTATATAAAGTAGGAGTCGTTAAGAAATGGAAAGGTCGGATTTTAACCCGACCTTTTTTATGGAATCTTCAAATTACTTCATCAGTATCATCTTCCTCGAACTTAAATATTTCTCTGCTAAAAGTTGGTAGATATACACACCGCTTGCAAGATTCGAAGCGTTAAATTGTATTTCATATCTTCCGGCTTGCTGCTTTGTGTTTACAAGTTCTTTTACTTTTCTTCCGAGTATATCGTAGATTATAAGTGATACATCACTCGTGTTTGGAAGATCATACTTTATTGTTGTTACAGGGTTGAAAGGATTTGGATAGTTCTGATACAAATAATATTCGGTCGGAATCATTTCTTTTTCTGTTTCTTTTGCCTGACTTCCAAAGTTCTTCCTCAGTATTTCTTCTACCCGCTGA
>JACAFA010000156.1 GCA_013388525.1 Ignavibacteriaceae bacterium
AACCTTCTAACTAAGTCAGATGTTTTTGCTGAGGATAAATTATTTGCAACACTTGATTCAACTACACGAAATATTAATTTCGCCGGAGAAAAAATTCTGATTAGCGATACAGTCGGATTTATTAGAAAACTCCCTGCACATCTTGTAGCTTCATTTAAAAGCACACTTAATGAAGTCCGGGAATCAGATATCATTCTTCATATAATTGATCTTTCTCATCCATATTATGAAGATCATCTGAGAGTTGTTGATGATACATTGAAAGAATTCGACAGCGAACACAAAAAAGAAATAAAAGTTTTCAACAAAGTTGATTCGGTAGAGGATAAAAGCATTATCGAATATGTAAGAAATAAATTTCCGGGCAGTGTTGTTATTTCAGCGCAGAAGGGGATTAATATTTCCGCTCTAATTAAAGCGATTGAGAAAATAATCAAAGATGAATTTGTAGAAGAAGAACTTACACTTGGAATTGAGCAGACAAAACTTGCATCACAAATCCACGACCTTGCAGAAGTAACTTCAGTTAAATACAATCACGATACTGTTGTGTTTAAGTTCAGAGCGAATAAAGAGAATGCGGAAAAGATTAAAAAGCTAATTTCAAAAGCTTAATCCCCTTTATTTTTTTCGATACCAAAAATCCCCTCCTCACAAGTAAGGAGGGGAGAAATTTAATTTTTATTTCAACAGCAACATCTTCTTTGTCTCAATAAAACTTCCAGCACGTAACTGATAGAAATAAATTCCGCTTGGTAATTCTGATGCGTTGAAAGTAACAGAATAATTTCCTGCTTCTTTTATTTCATTTACTATAGAAGCTACTTCTATTCCAAGCATATCATAAACTTTTAATGTTACCAACCCTGTTGATTTTATTGAGTAATTTATCGTAGTTATCGGGTTGAAAGGATTTGGGTAATTCTGATCCAATTCAAAGTCATATTTTACTAAACCATTGTTAGTTTTATTAAACTTACTGAAATTAATTGATACCGAAGATGAGTAATCAGAAAAATGGTTGTTGACATCCTTTGCGCTAATTCTATATTCCGCAGTATAAGCTTCATTGTGTAAACCTCCTATACTGTAATCAATGAACTCAGATTGATTACCATTTCTATAAGCTAAAAAAGCCCATTGGCCCCAAGGTCCATCCCACAATCTTATTCTTCTTTCAATTGGATATGCATTAGTTTGGTTATAAACATCTGGTTCAGTATTCAGATTCCAATTCAGTTTGGGATAAGTGTTTGTTCCAAGTGTATAAATAGACACTGTTAATCCTTGAGGTGTATGTGGATTAGCATCATACTGGCGATAGTGTATAAATTTATTTTGTGCAGGTGCATCTTTTCCCCATGCTACAAATAAATCATTTGAAACCGCGTAAATTCTTGGTGAAATATATCCACTGCCAATTGGTTCTTCTGCGCTCCATGATGAACCATTGTAATTCCTATATCCTACTCCATCAAATATTTCATAAACTATATGTGTTATTCCATCAACTGAATTTGCAGCAGATACAATTTCTCTGACTCCGCTAAATTGTTGCAGAATTTGAGGCGAAGACCAGGATGTACTGCCAAAATTCCTAACTTTTACATAAAGGTCTGCGTGATACTGCCCCATCCCGGTTTCAAGTTTATAATAAAAATCCAATAGCTTAGAACTGCCCGCGTGAATTCTTTCTCTGAATGATTCAGGTGTAAAAACCAATTGCGGTGTTTGCCATGTGTTTATGTATTTGTCTCTTGATTTTGCATCTCCTAGATTTGTTTCAGGGTCCCAGCCTTGACCTGTATTATAAGAAACATGTACCCTGTTAAGTGATTTTGAAACTGTCGGAAAACCGCCTACTTCATTTCCATAATCGGTGACGTTTTTTTGAGTCTCCCACTGATCGTTCGAGGGTAATCTTCGATAATAAGTTTCATAATCATTTCCATTATCTTGTGTTGCCCAAACAATGTGGAGAGCATTGTCATCTTTACCGAATGTAATATCAATATGATTGCAGGTATTATTACCAATATTTAGTGGTATAATATTAGAATCATTTGTCCAAGAAATACCGGCGTTTGTAGATTTCCTTGTTTTTATCTGGTTACCAAGCTTATATACAACATAGATTCTGTCGTTAGTGCCATCAATGTTTGCAAACTGTACTTCCTAGTTTTCAAAGGTATAGTTTCTTACAACTGTCCCCGAACTATTTACCAGGTAATATCTGAGATAGTAAGTTGGATGAGCAGCATAAGTAACCAAAATATGGTTACCATCTCTGTTTGTTGTCAGATCAACTTTCGAAGCTGTTGAGAAGGGAATTGTAGTCTGAACGACAGTATTCCAACCCTGTGAAAATACAGAGGCTGTCATAATTACCAATAAAACTATAAACTTTTTCATTTTATTAATCCTTTATTTTTCATTATAAAATTATTTAAGCAATACTGCTTTAACAGAATGAGTGTATTTACCTGCTGTTAACCTTATTAAATACACCCCTGAAGGAAGTAGTTCATTATTACTATCCTTAGCTTCCCAGTCAATCGTGTGACTGCCGGGAGATAATTCTTTCTCTAACAGTGTTGTTATTTCTTTCCCTAAAACGTTATAAACTTTAATTGAAACGAATGAATATTCCGGAATCTCAAACCTGATGTTAGTTGCAGGATTAAAAGGATTAGGATAGTTTGGATAAAGATTAAATTTTTCCGGTAAAGATTCCGGCTCATTTACATCAACTGAAAAATCAGCTTTATATATAAAAGTAAATAATCTCATCCCTACATTTGTAATAATATCATCAAGATGGATCACGATATCTTCTTTACCGTCATCTGTAATATCATACATAGTAGCTCCATAAAAAACAGAGTTTCTGCCGTTGAAAGCAAGATCATTACGTTTGATATAAAATACTTCATAAGTATGATGATTCTGGCTGCCGTTAAATTTCAGTATTATAACGTGTTGATCTATACATATCATAATCTCATCTTTTCCTCTTTTGTCAACATTCAGAACTTTCATATTTGAAGCATAGAATGAAAATACTCCTACAAGGTCTATCTTACCCACTACTTGGTAGCTATTATTTCCATTTGCTTCAAATATTGTTATCCTTGTAATGCCCACTCCATTATAAAATGCATCACCGCCGATCCATACCTCCGCTTTACCGTTGCCGTCAAGATCGTTTGTTACTGCATACAGGTAAGCGTTATTTGTTTCAACAGAACCTTGCCAGATAAAGTTATAACAATTATCACCGCAGTTTTCTATTGCAATAACCTTACCGTTTACACTACCGGCAAAAAATTCTGTCTTTCCATTCTGATTTATATCCCCAATTGCAAAACCTGAGAAATAAAGATCATATTGTGAGGGATCATAATAATAAACCGAATCAAAATTATTAGTTGAAAGGTTATATTCATAAATGAACATACTATTAGGACAGCAATGTCTTATAAAAATTTGGTCGGTAAATTCATCACTATCCCAATCGCCAAAAGTATTGTTATTAAGCTGGGTTTGTCCTGGGACCGGGTAAGGATAAAAGATAAAAGATAAATCAGTTGCTAGTGATGTATCAGTTGGTTTTTTGAAGAATAAGTAACTAGACCCAGGGTAATTGGTGTCGGGAGGAAACCTGTGAAGGTACAGCTCATCCCGTCCATCCTTATCAATATCAAAAATAACTGTTCTTGCTGAACTTGTGCTGTCATATCTATAAACAGAGTCAAAACTTCCTTGTGTATTCTTTTCCATTACTACTAAATCACTAAAACCAGAAGTATAGTCTTTCATCTGCCCGTAAATTTCTAGCAGCCCATTGTTGTTCATATCAGCTACTAAAGGTGGTTTGGTATTATCAGTTCCTACTTTTACTTCCTGCAAAAAGCTGTATTTCTGGTAATAAAGAGTTGTGTCTATTATAGTAAGGTCTATTATTGTGCTGTCGTAGGTTGGGGAATACATTGGTTGTTGGGAGTTGGTGGTTGGCGGTTGGTAGTTACCAATATTTTTGTACATCACTTTGCCATGAGGATATTCTATCTTTAAGATATCCTTTTCTATCTCGGTTACTTTTATGTCACTTCTGCTTTTTAGCTGTTCAAGTTTTTCTTCTCTACTTTGTTGTGCTAAAGAAGAACTGGTAACTATCAGCAACAGACAACAAACTAATTTTAATTTCATCTTTAAAAACCCTTATAAAAAAAATTTAGGGAAAGAAACGCTGTTAGATTCTGAAATGAATTCAGAACGATTACTAACTTCCATCAAGCTACGTAAAACCAGTTGGATACTTTCCTACCGAAGCAATATGAAATTTGCTTTTCATACCTGCCGGAGAATTTTTTTGGAAAATTTTTCGGGGGGGGGG
>JACAFA010000145.1 GCA_013388525.1 Ignavibacteriaceae bacterium
GACCATAATAAGTATCCAGATTGAGTTGATCAGGAATGAAAGTCCGATATAGATTAATACTAGTGAAAGATATGCAGGGTTTCGACTAATTTTATAAATGCCGGTAGTAACCAGAGTGGTAGTTGTTCTTCTTGCATCAAATGTTGTCTTTACTTTATAGAAAGATCTTAATGAAAGTATAATAAAAGGTAATGATGCCCAGGAAAATAACAGACCGATAATTATTGATGGAAGTGTTGGAAGCAATGAAGTCGGAACAAAATATTCTACAACTGCCCCTGTCAATAATGGAATGATAAAAAAGAAAGGCGGTGGAGCTAAAATGTGTGCACTATCTTCTTTGTTTTTCATCTCATTTATTCTGAAGGATAACTTTGATAAAATAATTACTTTCAAATGTAAAAATAAAAAAAGGCAGCCAGAAAGACTGCCGTATAAGTAAAATTATTTTATACCTCTTATTCAGGACAACTGATGTCATCTAGCTTTTCATCCCAGCAATGCCAGTTTTCATCTTCAAAATAAATGGGATCTTTAACCTGACCGAAATATTGTTCATAGTTCCATTTTATATCTACCATACGATTATCTTCAGCAGAAAATATTTGATAGAACCTGTTATGAAGAACTTCATTTGTTTTTCCATAGAAGATGTAGCTTTCATTTCCGGGTAAAGTTGAATTTATTTTAGTGTATTTAATATCAGCTGTTCCTTCAGTCTTATTACGATGCCAAGCGATATAGAGAAATGGTGTCGGTGAATTGGGTTCTTTATTTAATGTCCAGTTTCCACTTGTTGTCGAAAGATCAGAGAACCCAGTGAACCACTCAAAGTCAGTGTATTCGCCTTGCTTTGTAAGCAGCATTTTCCATTCAACACCTTCAGTTACAGTTTTTCCGAATAACTTAGCAGTGAAAAGTGCTTCACCAATAGCAAAACTGTATTGCCATAACCAGCTGCCATCTGGTTGTTTGACCGCTTGATGATTGAAAGCTTCCATGAAAGCAGCAACAGGCACAGCAAGAGTTAAGGTTAGAACAGAGTTCCAGATTGCAACATTGTATGCAGCCCAACCCCAGTTTCTTTTTGTAAGGATAGAATTATCCGGTAGATTATCTTTAGCTGTATCGGGAAATTCAGCAAAGTTTATAATCATACTTGACTGTGGTGGTATCGTTGGCGGCTGATCCTGCGGATTAGTTGTTTTATCATCTTCGCAGGAAACTATTAGTACAATTACTTCTAACGCAAATATTATCGGTATGGTTTTAATAAAGTGCATCATATATTCTCCCTTAAAAATTTTTTAACAAAGAAATTAAATTTCAATAATTGTGCCTTGCAGTATCCTGATAATTTTATAACAGGTAATAAGCTCAGAATTTTGCTTTACTCAATCAGGTAAAAAAGTCTTTCAAAATTACAGGTCTTTGTCTATTTTAACTTCCAATTTATAATTCAATAATTAAAAAACCACTTGAATTTCAATACTCTCAAAGTCCTTTTTTCCCTGATATTTTTTTATTGCTCTGGCTATTCCCAGAACTTTTCTATAAGTAAAATTGAACCGCCGAATTGGTGGGTAGGAATGAATTGGGATACCGTTCAGATTATGGTTTATGGTGAAAGCCTGAATGATATGGAAGTAATTTCTGTAAATGAGCAACTCAAAGTTCTCAATGTTCATTCTGCTGATAATGCTTCCTATTTATTCGTAGATATTTTTATTCCGGAATTTTTAAGATCTGGAGATTATAAATTAAAATTTTATAAAGAAGGTGTTGAACAGGAATTTTTATTTCCCATTTTAGATAGAGAAATTTCAGCAGCAAGGTATCAGGGATTCAGTAATGCGGATGTTGTTTATTTAATTTTTGCTGATCGCTTTTGTGATGGCAATTCGGATAACAATAATATCGGTGATTCTCTTGATCAATTTACTTCTGCTGATTTAGATGGACGAAAGGGTGGAGATATTGATGGAATAATTTCAAAACTGGATTATCTGAAAGAACTTGGTGTTTCTGCTGTTTGGATCACTCCGATGCTTACAAATAATATGTGGATGAGCTATCACGGTTATGCAGCAACAGATCTTTACAAAATTGATCAACGATTCGGAAGCAATGAACTTTATAAAAAATTGGTTGAGGAAGCTCACAAACTCGGTTTAAAAATTATTCTCGATCACGTTAGCAATCACATTGGAATTAATCATCACTGGGTAAAAAACCTTCCTTTAAAAAATTGGTTCAACGGTTCACCGGAAAATTTTATTCCCGCATCTCACGACAAAATGGCTTTTCTGGATATTCATGGTGATTCAATAATTGTGAAAATGAATCAGCAGGGTTGGTTCACTAACTATATGCCGGACCTGAATCAAAGGAATCCTTTCCTGAAGAAATATCTCATACAAAATACTCTGTGGTGGATTGAATATGCCGGTATTGATGGAATCCGTGAAGATACATATCCATACAATGATCAGAAATATTTAGCTGAATGGGCTGAAGCAATTTTTTCAGAATATCCGAACTTCAATATCGTTGGAGAAATATGGCAGGGAATTCCTTCTGTAATTTCCGGATATCAATCAAACTCACCCGTTCGGAAAATTGATTTTGATTCAAATCTTCCATCTGTAACAGACTTTGCTTTGTCAGATGCTATTCGTGATTATCTCAGCGGGGCAAAAAGTATTTATAAGGTGTACGAAACCGTTGCTCAGGATATTGTTTATTCTGATCCGGATAACCTTTTAGTTTTTTTTGATAACCACGACGTTGATCGAGCTATGCTGGTTGCAAATGGTAATATCGATAAATATAAAACTGCACTAAACATTGTTTTATTCTCAAGAGGTATTCCTTCAATATTTTATGGAACCGAATTAGGAATTAAAGGTGGAACCAAACACGGAGAACTCAGGCAACCTTTTCCCGGAGGATTTGTAGGTGATGAAAGAAATGCTTTCACCAAAGATGGCAGAACAGATATTGAAAATGATATTTATAATTATTTACATGAACTGCTAAAACTAAGAATTGATTATCCGGTTCTTGCAAAGGGAAAATTAAGGCATATTTATCCATCTGAAAATGTTTACATGTTATTAAAATTTTTAGATAATGAAATTGCAATGTGTCTGATTAATTCGCGTGAAGAGGATATCTCTTTTAATTCTTCGCAAATCAAAGCTTATTTACCGGAAGCAAAAATCTTGTTCAATCCGAAATCGAATGAAGAATTCAATCTTGAGTTTGATGATCAGATAAAAATAAAAAGAATGACCTCAGAAATATTTATTATAAGGAAATAATATGCTCGAAATTCAGAGAAAACTTACTAATACATTTTATGCAATCTTAGCATTACCGGCAACGGGAATGGGTTTTGCACTATCAATTCAAATCGCCGTACTAAGTTGGATTTTAAATTCACAATATGGACTGGATATTCATGAAATCGGAATTGTGTGGGCAGCGGGTCCACTTGCAGGAATTTTCGGACAGGTGATTATTGGATTAATTAGTGATAAAGTCTGGTTTTGGGGTGGAAGACGCAGACCATTTATTTTAATTGGTGGAACTCTTGCTGCAATTATGATAATTGCTCTTCCAAATATCGGAGCAATAAATGATTTTCTTGGTATTGGAAGTATTCTTGCAGTTGCAATTGTAGTTGCACTGACGCTTGACCTTGCGATAAATATCAGCTTCAATCCTACACGATCAATCATAGCAGATGTAACACCTGATGGAGTTCCAAGAACAAAAGGTTATACCTGGATGCAGACAATTTCCGGTTTCTGGGGCGTGATGGCTTATGCAATCGGAGCAATATTTGGAAATTATTTCCTGATTTATCTTGGTGCATTTATTGTACTTGGCTTTTCATTTATACCTCCATTCTTTATAGAAGAGAGCAAAGAGCTTACCGAGCCTAAAAAGGAAACTGAATCAATCGAAGTTAAATCCAAAGTAACTCAATGGGGAGAGTTGTTTAAATTATATTTTGCTCACGGTTTCTCGTGGATTGGTGTGCAAACTATGTTCGTTTATATTATTTCTTTCATCCAGCAAAAACTTAATCCTGCAAGTGAAACAGAAACAGGACAAATAATTTCAATTTCCTTTCTTGTATTAAATGCTGTTGGATTTATTTTACCTGCATTTGTTCTCGAACCAATAACTGAAAAAATTGGAAGAGTAAAAACACACCTCACCTGTGTTGCAATAATGGCTTTTGGTTATTATGGGATTGTGTTTTTCGGTAAGTCATCATTAATACTTTATCTGTTAATGGCAGTTTGTGGAATTGGCTGGGCAGCGATTGTCAGCTTACCATTTGCAATTATGTCAGAAAAAGTTGATCAAAGCAGGATGGGATTTTTTATGGGTATTTTCAATCTCTCAGTTGTTTTACCGCAACTTATAGTCAGTCTTGTTCTTGGATATTTCATTCAGCAGGCTGAGGATAAAAATATTATCTTCATTATAAGCGGTTCCACACTTGCCATCTCTGCATTTCTATGGCTGTTAGTAAAGGAGAAATTCGTACTGGCGAATAAATCTTAGAAACTTGTAGTTATAAGCCAACCATTAACTGTTTACGGATATTTTTTTGGTTTCACTATTAAACTCATAGAATCCTTCCAAAGGCTCTCTCATAAAATAAATTCAGAGTGCTGCTTTCCGTTTACTAAGTTTGACGTATTTAGAATTAATCGGCAAAGATGAACGTAATTTCTGCTGTTAAACGGAAATCTTGTTTCATATTAGTCCAATTAATACACACTTAGCAATTTTTATTACTCAAAATAGTAATTGATTTTTTTACTTTATGTTCAGGGGATATTATGCTTTCATAAAAAAATCCTTTGGCATTATTATTGGAAATATTCTGATAGTAACAAAAAATGGAGGTTAAAAAATGAATAAACATCTACAGCAGAAACAAATTTTCGATTCATTCTTCAGCGATGAAGATCTACCGTTGCTCTCAGATGAAGATCCCTGTATGGATCCGGATTGCATTGACGATGAGCAAATTTACCAAATCATTGATCATAACGGCTACAGTGAAATAAATATGAACGAGCTTGAGCTGGATGATTATGATGATTTTATGCAACTATAATTTGTACGAAAGGGGATAGCTAATGCAAACATTTATTGGTAATGACGGTCAATATGATATTGAAGACAACGGTAATGTAATCCAGCGAATGGTTGATGGGTTCGGGAGATTAACGGGGATGATTAAGGAATATAAAGATATAAGTAAAATTCCCAACCCATTTGACAGAGATGCAATAAAGAACTTACTAAAGCTGTTGAATCTTTACAAGTATGTCAGCTGAGATTATTTTGCCGGAAAAGTTTTTACCTGACGTAAAAAATTCTCAGAGTATTTTTCATCAGTTATTTCTTCTTCACTTACTTTCCGGCTTGTTCTATCTTTGACCACGAATCTCTTAACATTACGATTCTGTTAAAAACTGGTGAACCTTCTTTACTGTATTTTGTATCGACACAAAAGTAACCCAATCTTTCAAACTGAAACTTTTCACCTGGCAAGGCAGATTTTAAGGACGGTTCCAGCTTGCAATCATTTAAGATTTCAAGTGAATTCGGGTTAAGGAACTCAGTAAAATCTTTTCCTTCTTCACCTTCAGGATTTTCTACTGAGAATAATCTATCGTATAATCTTACCTCGGCATTAAAAGCATGCATCGCGGAAACCCAGTGTATTGTTCCTTTAGCTTTTTTATTGCTTGTTCCGCTACCACTTTTAGTATCAGTAAAATAAGTACAGTGCAATTCAATTACTTCGCCCGAGTTGTCGTCTTTAATAACATTGTCACATCTAATAATGTAAGCATATCGGAGCCGGACCTCTTTGCCTGGAGATAATCTGTGAAATTTTGGTGGTGGCACTTCCCTGAAATCATCTCTTTCAATGAATATTTCTTTAGAAAATGGAATCATTCTTTTTCCCATAGAAATATCTTCAGGATTATTTATCGCTTCAAGTTCTTCTGTCTGATCATCAGGATAATTAGTTATTATTACCTTTAGAGGATTTAAAACAGCCATAACTCTCTTTGCTCGCAGATTCAAATCTTCACGAACGCTGAATTCGAGTAATGATACATCAATTGTATTTTCACGTTTTGCAATTCCAACACGGTCTGAAAAATTTCTGATTGATTCAGGTGTGTAGCCTCTTCTTCTTAAACCTGAAATAGTAGGCATTCGTGGATCATCCCATCCATCAACATATTTTCCTTCTACAAGAGCAAGAAGTTTTCTCTTACTCATTATTGTGTAGCTAAGATTAAGCCTTGCAAATTCAATCTGCTGTGGAGCATAAATATCAAGTTCTTTGATAAACCAATCGTAAAGTGGACGATGGTTTTCAAACTCCAGCGTACATAATGAATGTGTTATTCTTTCGATTGAATCCGATTGTCCGTGTGCCCAGTCATACATCGGATATATGCACCACTTATTTCCTGTTCTGTGATGTGGTTTATGAAGAATTCTGTACATCACCGGATCGCGCATATTCAAGTTTGGAGATGACATATCAATTTTAGCCCGGAGAACATGTTCACCTTCACTAAACTCACCTTTTTTCATTCTTTCAAAAAGCGTAAGATTTTCTTCAACGCTTCGGTTTCTGTATGGACTTTCTTTTCCGGGCTCAGTGGGTGTTCCTCTGAATTCTCTTATCTGATCAGCATTAAGTGAATCCACATAAGCTTTACCTTTTTTAATCAGCTTGATTGCATATTCATATAACTGATCAAAATAATCCGATGCAAAATATTCTCTATCCTGCCAATCAAAACCAAGCCATCGGATATCTTCCTTTATTGAATCAACATATTCCTGTTCTTCTTTGGTTGGATTTGTATCATCAAAACGAAGATTGCATAATCCATTGTAGTCGATTGCCAGTCCAAAATTCAGACAGATAGATTTAGCGTGACCGATGTGAAGATAACCGTTTGGCTCAGGAGGAAAACGGGTGTGAACTCTTCCATTATGCTTGTTGGTTCTGAGATCTTCATCTATAATCTCACGAATAAAGTTACTTTGCTTTTTGCTTTCGTTTTTAATTTCTTCCTGATTCATAATATTTAAATTTATTTATTCAACTTATTTAATGCAGTTTCTATTCTTGCGATTGTTTCTTCTTTCCCCAGAATTGAAACAATATCATAAACTCCGGGACCTTCACCAACACCTGAAACAGCAATTCTTAAAGGATGAACTAACTTTCCTTTATTAATATTCAGCTTTTCAGCAATTTCATTAAGTGCATTTTCGAAATCTGATCTGGTTGGATTTTCTAATTTACTGAATTGTTCTTTTAATTTATGGAGTAATTCAGATGAATCATCCTTCCAGCGTTTTTTCAGATTTTGCTCTTCATAATTTTTGGGAGCCTGGAAGAAGTATGAACCTTTTGTCAGATATTCTTTTACAAATGAAACACGTTCTTTCATTGCAGCTATTACTCTCAGAAGATAATCATCTGAAAAATTATTATTATCGAAGCCAGCTTTTTCAATTTCAACTCTCAGCATTTTTAATATTTCGGAATCCGGTTTCCTTCTAAGATGTTCAAAATTAAGCCAGTTTAATTTCTCCAGATTAAATACAGCTCCGGCTTTATGTACTCTTTCCAGTGAAAATTTTTCTATTAATTCATCCATTTCATAAAATTCTTTGTCATCACCATAATTCCATCCTAATAAAGCAACAAAGTTGATTAGCGCTTCTTTGAGATAACCTTTTTCTCTGTAATCTTCAACTGCAACATCACCCTGTCGTTTGCTTAACTTGGATTTATCAGGATTAAGCAGCAGCGGCAGATGAGCGAATATTGGTTTTTGCCATCCAAAATATTCATAAAGAATTATATGTTTTGGAGTGGATGAAAGCCATTCCTCTCCTCTGATTACGTGAGTGATTTGCATCAGATGATCATCAATTACATTAGCGAGATGATAAGTTGGGTAACCATCGCTCTTCAGCAATACCTGGTCATCAATATTATTGGTATCAAATTCTACCTTTTCTCTTATCACATCATCAAAAACAATTTTTTGATCAGGCATAACATTTAGTCTTATTACAAAAGGAACATTTGAATTTAGTTTTTCTTTTATTTCATTGCTGGAAAGACTAAGACAATGTTTATCATATTTTGCCTGGGGTAATTTTTGTTTTTGTTGTTCTTCCTTTAATTTTTCAAGTCGCTCAGGAGTACAAAAACAATAATATGCTTTACCTTCTGCAATAAGTTTTTGAGCAAGTTCTTTATAGATATGAAGACGTTCTGATTGCAAATAAGATGCAAATTCTCCGCCAAAGCCGGGACCTTCGTCAAAATTAATTCCTGCCCATTTCAAAGTATCGATAAGATTTTCAACGGCACCCTCTACAAATCTTTTCCTATCAGTGTCTTCGATTCTGAGTATCAGTTTACCGCTTTTATTTTTGGCAAAAAGATAATTGTACAGAGCTGTTCTAAGTCCACCAATATGAAGATATCCTGTCGGGCTTGGAGCAAAACGTACTCTCGGAGTTGAGCTATTCATTTTTTTTCTGATTGAATAAATAATTTAAAAGCAAAAATAAGTAAGTAAACAGGTAAAATGCTAAGAATGGAAGAAGGTCGGTATTAAACTTTTGCAACCAATTTATTCTCAGTGTAGTATTTGACTTTTTGAATGAATTCCTGACTATCTATTGGTTTAGGAATATAATCAGTTGCTCCGGCATCAAGACATTTTTCTCTATCGCCTTTCATTGCAAAGGCGGTGAGTGCGATGATTGGTGTTTCTTTATACTCTTCAAGTTCTCTTATTTTTCTTGTTGCTTCAAAACCATTCATTACGGGCATTTGCATGTCCATCAAAATTAAATCATAATGTTGTTCACGAACAGCTTCCAATGCTTCCTGACCGTTTTCAACTACAACTATTGAATCAAATTCATTCTTCTTTAATAACCGTGTTACAATTATCTGAGAATGTTTATAATCTTCAACCAATAAAATTTTAACAGTATCTTTTTTCTGTTTTACTTCCTCTGGTTTTGAAGGTTCTTCGTATCTATTAATCATCGAATTAATAGTATCCTGCAGGTTTTCAATATTCGTGCTGCTCTTATGAAGCAAGCTTTCAAACAAGCCATCAATTTTTCTTACATCTTCATCGCTGCTTTCTTTACCTGTGTAAATAATAATCGGCAGGTTTTTGAATCTTGGGTTAGATTTTATCATTTCGATTAATTCTACTCCGCCAATTTCAGGCATATCAAGATCGATAATTGCCAGATCAAGAGAAAGATTTTGTATGAGATCCATCACTCTGGTTGAATTTGATTCAGCAATGGCTTTGAATCCAGCCTGTTCAACTGCTTCTCTTATTAAGTTAAGAGTTGGAACGTCATCGTCAACGATAAGTATTTTTGAATCTTTTCTTAAACGATAGTGTGTTAAGACTTCAACGAGGTATTTGTAATTAATTGGTTTTACAAAATATTCAACAGCTCCCATCAGAAAAGCTTTTTGTTGTTCTGCTTCAACCGAACATATAACAACAGGTGTTTTTTTAGAGTTTTTTATTTCACGAATTCTTTGCAGTAGTTCCAAACCATTAATATCCGGTAAAACAATATCCATCAGTATTGCAAGGAACTGTTCTTTCTCAAGAATCTTCAAAGTTTGTTCTGCAGAATTTACTATCGTAGGTTCATAACCCCACTTATTTAAGTAATTCCCGAGAAGTTTTGAAGTAGCATAATCATCTTCGATAACGAGGACTTTATTACTGAATTCAGGTTTTGGCAAAGCACTTATTTTTTCTTCGATCTCACTTATTTCTTCAACAGGTAAAGTTAAATTATAAGTTGTTCCTTTACCCAGAGTACTGGAAACTTCAATTTCACCATTTAGAAAATCGATGTATCTTTTCAACAAAGTGAGTCCTAATCCGGTCGTACTTCCAGCATTGGAAACATATTGATCGACAAGTGAAAATGGAGTAAAGATGTCTTTTAGTTTATCAGAAGGTAGTCCGACTCCGGTATCCGATATTCTAATTCTGAGTTGATTTTTTTCAGAAGAAAACACAGATAAAGTTACTTTCCCTCGTTCTGTTAATCTAAGTGAGTTTGTGAGAAGGTTAAGGACTATGTAACGAAGTTTTTGAGGGTTTACCTTAATTGATGCAGGTAAATTCTTATCGATGTTCGAGATTAATTCAATTTTATTTTTATCAATTTTCTCCTCAAACATTTTTATTATCTCGTTAAAAAACTGTTGAGGATTAATTTGTGTAACATCCGAACTGCTTCTATCGGTTTCCAGTTTAGCAAGATCAATTAAATCGTTTATAAGTGCGAGCAGATTATGAGAACTTTCCTTTAAGGTGTTAACATAATCTAACTGAGGTTGTGAAAGATTTTCCTCTGTAAGAAGCGAAGCAAACCCAAGAATACTGTTATTGGGTGCTCTTAATTCAGAACTGATTGATGTTATAATTTCACTAACTGAATTGCTTAAGCCTCCTTTTTTGCCCATCCAGAGTCGCATCAAATTTCTGATTGAATTGCCAATGATGATCAGGTTATCTTTATCACCCTGTGTGAACTCGGATTTCTTGGCTAATTTTAGTAAGACGTGTTCTGAATCGGAAATACTTAAGTGGAGGCAGCCTTCATTAATAACTAAATCACTGATTTGTAATTCACATTCAGGATTGCAATCAAACTTTGTTTCGGTCGAAATGCTACTAACCATTTTGCATTTTAGACAACCGATTTCCGATTTATGATCGTAGGATTTTTTAGCGGTTGAAGACTTTCCTAAAAATTCAAATCCCTTATCTTTTATTTTGACAATCAGAGCAGCCTCGAGCTCCAATTCACTTACGAGGTAGTCACATAAATTATCCGGAAATTCCTGCGAAGCAGAAAGTGCGTAGTCAATCAGATTATTATAATTAGCGATGAAATTGATTTTCGAACTTAACATAATTATTCTTTTCAGGGATAAGTTAAACGCACAACAAGAATTTTAGCTAAAATATTGTCCGACTCATGGCAAGATTTATTTGATTGCGTAAAGTATTTATACAAAATTTATGCTAAAACCATTTTTATTTCGTTGATGTAAATATATCAAATTAAAAGAAATTAGAGCAAACAGCTATTTCTCAATAGAAAAATTTTCTTTACCAGTAAAAATTTTAACACCTAAAGATTCAGGTCCACCTGAACCGAAAGAATATTATCCAGATTTCCCTGAATCTGTTTTTCACCGGAACCAAGTGACTTTTCAGCAGGTTTGTAAGTTTCAGAATATTTAGCGGAGATAGTTAAAAGATTAAATGCACGATATCTAAGCATTAAATACCATCTTATTCCTTCATTGAAGAGAGGAACATTTGTTAATACGCCGGTTAAATTATTTTCATATTCATAAATTGCTGAACTGAATGAATCAGTCCTGAAGAAAATAATTCTGCCGTAAAGATTGAAATTATTAGTTGGTGAATATCTTACATCCTGAAAAATTAAATAGCCATTTTCATCAGAACCAGTTTCTGCGATTCGGAATGTGTTATATTCAAATCTTCCTCTGAGCCTGATCTGATTTGATATAGTATAAATCAATTCACCACGAAATACCTGTCTTAATCGCTTAACTATACTTTTGGAATTATCAATAAGCTGAGTTAAATCTTTATTCTCATATTTGTAACGGGCTCTTATTTCAAATTTTCTTACAGGCTTCGAGAGAAAATCAATTAAATATTCATCTCCCTGAGTAGGAGCCGGATTAAAATAAGTTGCATAAGGAAATTTAAACTGATCATAATAAAAATTTATCAGACCAATTTGTGTTCTCCATTTGAAACCTGCGTAAATACCAAATTCATTACTTGTTGCACCATTGCGTTCACCAAAAGCATATCCATGAAGGCTGTAAAAATTTCTCGGGTAACTTCTGATTGATGTAATGAATGTAAAATTATTGCTTATCAAAAACTGAAATAAATTTATTGAAGCTACCGATATACCATTGTAAGAAAACTCCCCTCTGAAATTAAATTTGTCAAATAAAATATTGTATGATGCAGCCGAGAATGAAAAATTATCTCCGCTGATATCATAAAATCCGGACGGTTGGAATTCGTTGCTGAAATAAGATCTGGAGTAAATTACTCCGAGTTGTAGAAAATTGCTGAAGCGATAATCTAAACGACCGCCAAATATTTTTTCACTTGCGGCTTTTCGTTTTCTGATTTCATTGGGCGTTCTGTGAAGTCCGTCATTTGGAGTTGAGGTTATTTTTCCTGTTACGCTGTCAATACTTGCATCGAAATAGTTGTTGGAATAAAATCCCGATAAAATAAAATCACTGAGATTAAATGCGGCTGCAGCGCCTCTGAAAAAATTATTTTCCGTTGAACTTGTATAAGGTCTCAGTATTCTGTCTGTTCTTCTCACCGGAACTATTGCATCAGCACCTTTTGAATAAGCATAAGGAGTCCAGAAAGTTAATCCCTGCCCGAACTCAAGGATGTAATCCATAATAACTGCCTGACGAACAAAACTTATATCGTTTAAAGCAATATGATATGTTGAGAATTCATTTACCGAACTTTCACCTGCATCTTTATCCGCAAGATAACCAGCCTGGAATTGATTGCCGTATTTTATGAGAAGACGATTGTAAATCTTTGGTTTGGTTCCTTCAAATTTTTCACTTAAAAATCCGGAATTGGTCTGTAATGAATTTATTACTCTGCTTCTAAAAAGGATATTCGACCTTGAAGTAATTGATTTTATATCTTCCTGCGGTTGTTCTGTTTGTTCGGGTTTTTGCTCGATGTACAGAAATGGAGAGATATTTTTTATTAATTCTTTATCCAGATTTTCAACAAGATTAAGTTCATTTACAGAAAAGAAGTAACCGTATTTTTTTCTGTGATTTACAATAAGTTCGGCTGTTGAAATATCAATTGAAGGAATTTGAATCAATTGTTCTATTGTTGCTGTATTCAAATTAACCGGATTAAGTAATAACTGTTCAAGTTGATCATATAAATCAGATTCATCAATATCACCAACAGGTTCCTGAAGAATATCTTCCAGAATTTCTTCGGTTCTTAAATACGATGAATCTGTTTGAGAAAATATTTTTTCAGAATGTAGTATGCACAACAGAAAAGAAATCATAAACAATATGTAATTAATTTGTTTCAGTCGATTAAAAATTTCTATCTGTTCGAATTAAGATATCTTCTGATTGCTGAAGATCTGCTTCCTTCTTTACCAAAGCTTAAAATAATTCCTGCCTGATGAGTTAAGCCAAGATCCTGATGAGTAAAAAAAGCATAGTCAAGACTGAAGAGAGAATAGTTTATCCCAACACCGGCTGTAAATCTTGATGGTTCATTTGAAGTCCCTGCTCTTAATGAAAGGTATTCGATTATATCATATTCAATTCCAAATTGGATTGAAGGATTAAAGCGGATATCTTTTTCAAGTGAAAAGTTCAGAGAGAAATTTTGCATTATGTCGCAACTTAAACCGGTTACGATAACCATCGGTATCTGATCATCAATATCAGCAACTGAGGCTCTGTTCAGATTATTTACAAAAAATCCCCATCTCAATTCATCGAGAATATAGACCAACCCACCGGCATTAAAGTAAATTGCACTTGTGCTTCCGTAATTCTGAATTGAATATGAGTGATAGTTAATTGTTAAACCAGCGAATAAAATATTTTCATAATTGTAAGAATAACCGAGTACAACTTTGGACTCACGATAGAGATCAAAACCATAAGTCATTCCCCCGATACTTAACGAACCAAAATTAAACGGTTCGTTATACGCAACATACCCGTTTGATAATTCTGATAAACCAAACGGAGCAGGTGAGTAATAAATACCAACTTCTCTCCAGTTTAATTGTGCAAGTCCCGCAGGATTGTTAAATATTGAAAATACATCACTGGCTAATGCGACATCAGAATTTGCCATTGAGATTTGCCGGGCTCCGGGACTGTATTGTGGAAATACATCCACGTTCAGTAGAATTAGTAGTAAAAGTGTATAAATAAATCTCATAAAATATACTTTTAAGTTTGTTGAGCGAGTATAACTAAATTCCTATATTAAACACGTTGGATAGTAAAAAATATTATTTAATTATTTCAAAAGAAAATATCCAACGCGGGAATACTTTAAAATTTGAAGAGGATGTAATGAAATATACGGTATTATTAATTTTATTTTTTTCAGCAAATATTATTTCGCAGGAATTAAATTGCAGAGTAGAAGCTAATTATCAAAACTTACCTGTGAATAACCGTGAACTTTTAACAGAATTTGCCGGCGTTATTGAAAATTATATGAACACAACAAGATTTACCAATGAAGATTTTGCTCAAAAAATAGATTGTTCGTTGAGCATATTTTTTACAGGTGCAAGCAGTGATGTTGATTATTCAGCACAAATAGTAATTGTTAGCCAGCGACCGATATTTAATTCCACTAAAAATTCACCGATACTTACTGTTAATGATGGGCAGTGGCAGTTTAAATATCAAAAGGGACAGGCTCTCTATTCAAATCAAACAACATTTGATCCGCTTACCAGCTTTCTGGATTTTTATGCGAACATAATTATTGGGATGGACGCAGATACATTCGAAGAATTTGGTGGAACAGTTTACTTTAAACGTGCTCTTGATATTGCAAACACAGCTTCGACAAGTATTACAAACTTTGGCTGGCTGCCAAGCAGTTCGGTTTATAATCGGAATGGTCTTGTAACAGAAATTCTTAATTCAAAATACAGTTTCTTCAGAAGTTCACTTTTCGATTATCATTACGGTCTTGATTATTATTCAAAAGATAAACAACTCGGACAACAGAAGATGGTTAGTCTGATTGAGGTTCTCTGGAAAATGTATGAGAAGATAGGCAGTCTGAACAGTGTTTACGTCAGGACGTTCTTTGATGCAAAGCAT
Organism: Ignavibacteriaceae bacterium; assembly: GCA_013388525.1. Next base: position 15,074 of record JACAFA010000145.1, read on the forward strand.
GGTGAAATAGTTGACTATCTGAAAGACTATCCTGATAAAGAAATATTCACCAAATTAAAAAAGATAGACCCGCCACACACATCAAAATATGATGCAGCTATACCTTAGAAAAAATCTAAAGACTGCATTCAGCAAATAACTCTTTAAAATAAAAGATTAAACTTCCACTTCCCAGATTCTATAGTGTTTATATCTTTCAGCATTCATCAGCTCCAGTCCGCGGTTCATCATATCATTATCTTCTAAAACCCAGCTTGCTTCACCAAGGTAAACGCCAAGACTGGATGCTCTGTTAACTATTTCCCAGTAGAAAACTGTATCCAATCCTCTCTTTTGATATTCAGGAATAATTCCAAGAGTTAATATTCTCGCCCACTTGATTTTTTTCTTCTGAGTGAAAAGTTTCAGGAAGTTGAATGGTAATAGTCTTCCATTCATTTCTTTGAAGATTTGATTATAGTCCAGCATAACGAGTGCTGCACCAACCAGTTTGCCATCAATTTCACCGAACAAAACAAGTGAAGGTTCAGCAAGTGGCTTTAAGTCCTTTGCCATTGCATCAATTTGTTCTTCAGTCATAGGAACAAATCCCCAGTTTGGAGCCCATGCTTTGTTGTAAACGTATTTAAATCTATCGAGTTCTTTATTAAAGTTCTTCATATCGAGTTGAGAGATTTGCAGTTTGTATCTGTTCCTGACAAGTTCCTGTCCACGTTTTAATTTTTCGGAAGCTAAAATTTTATCCTTAACAATTTTCCAGGCGTACATATCTTTTGCTTTTTTCATTCCGTAATTTTCACAAAGAGTGATATAGTATTTAGGATTATACGGCATAAGAAGTCTTGGAGAATCATCGAATCCTTCGATTAACATTCCGTAAATATCATTGCTTGATGGATTAGCCGGACCTCTCATAAATTTTAATCCTTTTTCTTTAATCCATGATTTTGCTGTATCGAATAATGCATTAGCAACCTGCTGGTCGTTAATACATTCAAAAAATCCGAACTGTCCTGAAGAATCATTATGGTATTTAAGATGAATGTCATTATTAATAGCTGCAATCCGACCAACAATTTCACCATTTCGGTAAGCAAGAAAATAATCAGCATCAGCAGCTTTGAAGAAAGGATTTTTTTGTTTATCAAGTAAAGTTTTTTGTTCCATCAGAAGAGGCGGAACCCAGAACTTATCGTCTTTATAAATTTTCCATGGAAATTTTATGAACTGATTAAGCTCATTCTTTGTGGAAACTTTTTTAATAGTAATGTTTTGCATCAATTTTCCTTTCATAAAAAAAGCATACTCCAGAAGAGTCCGAAGTATGCTTTAAAGTATGATTTCTGAATTTAAATTAATCCCAAAGCTTTACCTGCTTTTTCAAATAAATGGATTATTTCATCAAGATGTTCTTTTTCGTGAGTAGCCATATAGCTTGTTCTCATCATTTGTCTTCCTTCAGGTACACCAGGCGGAACAAATACATTTACAAAAACTCCGCTGTCGTATAATATTCTCCACATTTTAAGAGCCATTTCATCGTTGCCGATAATAACAGGAACGATAGCAGTTCTTCCGTCAATTACATTAAATCCTTTTTCCTTCAAACCTTTTCTCATGTAGTTGGCATTGCTGATTAATTTCTGAACACGTTCAGGTTCTTTCTCTAAAATATCGAGTGCAGCAAGCGCAGCCGCAACTGAAGCAGGAGTTGGTGATGCGCTGAATATCAAAGCAAGAGAGAAGTGTTTAATGTAATTGATGACACGTTCGGGCCCTGCAACAAAACCACCAAGTGAAGCAAATGTTTTGCTGAAAGTTCCCATAGTAAGATCAATTTCTTTTTCAAGATTGAATTCACTTGCAGTTCCTCTTCCGCCTTTTCCGATTACACCAACAGAATGAGCATCGTCAATCATTATTCTTGCTTTAAATTTTTTTGCTATTTTGTTCAATCTCGGTAGATCAACAATTTCTCCGCCTGTACTGAACACACCGTCACTGACAATTAATTTAGCAGAATCCGGAGGTAACTTTGATATTACTTTTTCTAAATCATCCATATCATTGTGTTTGTAACGAACAAAATTTCCCAGAGCACCTTTAGCCATCAAGTTGCCGGCAACTATACATGCGTGATTATCTTTATCTGAAATAATATATTCATTTCTGCCTACGAGAGTAGGAATAACTCCTTGTGCAGTTTGATAACCGGTGCTGAAAAGTAAAACACTTTCTGCATTAAAAAATTTTGCTAATCTTTCTTCAAGCTCAATATGCAGATCGAGTGTACCGGTTAAGTAACGTGAGCCTGAACAGCCGGTGCCATATTTTTCAACTGCCTTTACAGCAGCTTCAACTACTTTGGGATGAGCAGTTAATCCAAGATAATTATTAGATCCTGCCATTATAATTTTTCTGCCTTCGATTTGAACAACAGGACCTTCGTTTTCTTCAATCGGTCTGAAGTAAGGGTACACACCCATAGCTTTTACTTCATCTGCTCGTGTAAATTCGAAGCATTTAGTGAATAAATCCAAATGGAACTCCTTGAATGGTTATGGAAAGCAATCTTAATCTAAAAGTTGTAGATTTTTGTTAATTTTGGAATAAAATCTATTACTAAATCGTTTTAAAAGCAAACAAACTTAATGAATGACAAACAAATTGCTGTTGTAACCGGAGCTAACGGATTCGTCGGAAGCCACCTTGTAGATTATCTTCTTACAAAAAATTTTGAAGTGAGATGCATTGTTCGAAAGTCAAGCAACCTTCAGTGGCTTAAAGAAAAAGAAGTAAAAATTTTTGATTGCGGGTTATTTGATAAAGAAGGATTAAGAGAAGCTTTTATAAATGTTAATTATATTTTTCACGTTGCCGGTGTTGTTAAAGCAAAGGATGAAGCAGGATATTTCAAAGGCAATGTTGAATCTACAAAAGTATTACTCGATGTTGCATCTGAGTTTAAAGATAAAATAAAAAAGTTTGTCGTTGTGAGCAGTCAAACTGTAAGCGGACCAGCATTAAATGGAAAACCGGTTAATGAAGATATGAAACCAAATCCGCTTACAACTTATGCAAGAAGCAAACTGAAACAAGAACAGATTGCTCTGAGCTATAAGAATATTTTTCCTGTTACGATTTGCCGTGCACCTGCAATTTACGGTGAACGTGATACAGAAATATTTATTTACTTTCAGGTTTTCAACCGCGGGCTTACTACAATGATCGGCTTTGACAAAAAAGAATTAAGTTTACTTCACGTAGCAGACTTAGCTGAAGGTTTATATCTCGCTGCAATTTCTGAAAAAGCAAACGGAGAAATTTATTTTATCAGCTCAGAAAAATTTTATACCTGGGATGAAGTTGGTGCCATCACTTCAAAAGTGTTAAACAAAAAAGCTTTTAGGATAAGAATTCCACATTTCATGGTTTTTATTATCGCAGCAATTGCTCAGTTCTTTGCTGTGTTCAGTTCAAAACCGGCAACTCTTAATATAGAAAAAGCAAAAGATCTTACTCAACGATACTGGATTTGTGATCCGTCAAAAGCAATGAGAGAACTTGGATACAAACAAAAAGTCTCTATTGAAGAGGGGATTAAGCGAACTTGTGATTGGTATAAAAAGATGAAGTGGATTTAAATTATATGTTTTAATCAGGAAATTATTTTCTTGCTGGTTAACTGAAAATATCAGTTTAATTATTCCTTGCACCTTCTCTGATCCACGTTCTTATACCATCAATATGGTTTCTTTTCAACCATTCGTACGGCGGCATTGGTGCATAAGGGGGAATTTTTTCTATCGAATAAACTAAAACACTTGTACTGTCGCTTCCGGGAAATATTATACTCGGATCTCTGGTTGCATTTACCCACGAAGATAAATCTAACCCAGCTTCACTGTGCTGAGAGTTATGGCAAGGAACACATTTAACTTCAAATACAGGTGCGACGTGTTTACTGTAACTAACGTTCGAGTCTGGCATTACAATATTATCTACCTCTGTTGATGTAAAAGAATCGTCACAGTTTTGTGCAACCAAGATGACACAAGCCAATGAGATGAAAATAAAATATTTCATAATTTGTGATTCCATTTCAGATGCAAAAATATTTCTGTATAAAGTATTCTTCAAAGGTTAAAATAAATACACCTTTGAACTCTAAATAAAATTGACAAAGGAATAAAAGATAATTAGTTTTGCCTCTGTAAAAAGAAAAACTGGGGCTATAGCTCAGCTGGGAGAGCGTCCCGAATAAATTCGGGAAGGTCAGTAAGATAATTTCCATAGTTCCATTTAAAATTTAGATTTGTGTTTTCTGTTTATATTTTAAAAAGTTCTGTTACTGATAAATACTATATAGGTCAGACATCTGATATCGCGAAAAGGTTATTTTATCATAATTCAGGATATTCAAAATCTACAAAAGGGGGAATACCGTGGAGATTAGTGTATATAGAAAAATATAATACAAGGCGGCAGGCAATTAAGAGAGAAACAGAATTAAAAAAATATAAAAGCAGAGTAATTATTGAAAAGATTTTGGAAAGCAATCGATAGAAAATTTTAAGATAAGTTGACTGGTAATTAGAAAAAAGAAAAAGTTTTTTGAAATAATTTTGGGGCTATAGCTCAGCTGGGAGAGCGCTTGAATGGCATTCAAGAGGTCAGGAGTTCGATCCTCCTTAGCTCCACTATTCTTCGTTTTTTGGAAAGTGATGAAACGATGACTTTCACTCCGAAGCGTAACGAAGATTGAGTAATAACATAAATTATTCACTCCGAAACTTTGCGCGGGCAGATATTTCAGGCGTCGAATAAAAACTTATCAATGCCTTTTTAATTCTGATTAATAAAAAAATCATAGCATTTCAATCATTTATGAATTTAATTTAAATTTCTTCGAAGTTTAATCCCTCATTTAATGAAACTTCTTCCCGAAAATAATTATTATAAAAGAATTCTGAGGGTTGCACTACCGGCGATTGCAGGATTATCAACACAAATGGTTGTTTCACTTGTTGACTCTGCTATGGTCGGCAGATTAGAAGAAGCAACTTACGCACTCGCAGCAATGGGAATAGGAGTTCTTGCAACGTGGGCACTGATTAGTTTCTTCTCAAGTCTCGCTACAGGAATTCACGTCGTCGTTGCCAGAAAGTACGGCGAAGGAGATTACATTTCCTGCGGCATAACTTTAAACAATTCTATTCTTTTGTCTGTATTCGTAGGAATAGTTGTGGCTTCAGTTGGAGTCTTTTTTGCTTCTCCTATTGCTCATCTTTTTGCGTCAGATGAAATGGTTGGTAATTATGCCAGTGATTATATCTATTATCGCTTTATGGGCATACCATTTTTTTTGATATCCGTTTCTTTCAGGGGATTTTTCTTCGGTATCAACAAAACAAAAATATTTATGTTCTCAGGTGCAATAACAAATCTGCTGAATATAATTTTTAATTATATGTTTATATATGGCGCATTTGGTTTACCAAGGATGGGATTAGCAGGTGCAGGGCTGGGTTCAACTCTTGCAACTATGTTCGATGGTTTTTTTTATATATCAATTATTTTATTGCCTTCTTATCGGTTAAGATTTCAAAACTTCAAACACCTTGTATTAAATAAAAATATAATTACTGCTATCTTAAAGATTTCTTTACCCGTTTCATTTCAAAATGTTTTTATACTTATTGGTTTTCTTAGTTTTGTGGCGATTACCGGAATCATAGGAACTTTAGAGCAGGCAGCATCACAGGCTATTATTAGTACTCTGTTTATTTCTTTTTTACCTTGCTTTGGTTTTGGCATTGCTGTCCAGACTCTTGTAGGAAATAATCTGGGTGCAAAGAAATTTCTTCTAGCAAAAATCTACGGATATGAAACCGCAAAGGTCGCCACCATTTACACAATCATACTGGGATTTATTTTTATCATAATACCGCAATATGTTCTGCTTATAATTACAAATGATCAGAATATAATTCATACTGCGGCTCCGGCATTAAGAATTGCAGGATTCGCTCAGATTTTTTACGCTAAAGGTGTTGTGCTGGCAAACGGGCTGCAGGCAGCAGGCAGATCATTTTATGTTATGAAATCAGAAGTAGTAACAAATCTGATTATTTTTGTTCCATTGGCTTATTTTCTTGGAGTGTACCTTGATCTTGGTTTAACATGGGCGTGGGTAGCGTTGCCGGTTTATATTATTATTTATTCCTTGATGATTTATCTGAAGTTTAATTCGAAAGACTGGTTCACAAAAATTCCGCTGGAAAAATGACGTTAATCTTTTAAAGAAACGCAAAAGTTTAAATTTGAAAACCTTATACAAAAGTATTGACATTCTGCTTTAAGAGAAATATATTGGCAGTATGAAAATTAGATTTTCGCAGATTCTTATAACTCTTCTGGCTGCAACAGCAATTTTTGCAGGTACATTCCTCGAATATTTCCACGGAAGAAGTGAAGGGGAAGACATTCGATTGGAATGGAAGACAAAAGAAGAGGTCAATCTTCAGCATTTCAAGATTGAAAGAAAAACCCCGCAAAGTTCATTTGTTGAAATCGCAACCGTTGAACCAAAAGGAAGTAATTCCTATTATTCTTATGTTGATCAGTCGGTTTACAAAGGTAACAATATGATTTTTATTTACAGATTAAAAATTGTAGATACCAATGGTCAATATGCATATTCGAATGAAGTCAGCGTTTCGCATAGTGTTTCCGGAGTTAAGCGAACGTGGGGTAGTATCAAGGCTATGTTTCGGTGATTTGCGATAGTAATTTTTCCTTTCCGATAAAAATCCTTTCCTTATTTTTTAATTCACCTAAATTTTCCAGATCAGTTTTTCAAATTCTTGTTTTTATAATTTTATTATTGCTTTCCTGTACGCCAACTAAACGTGTTTTAGAAAAAGGTGAAGTCAATGATAAACCTGAAATGGAAACTAAAACTGATAAAGATGTCAAAGATGAAGAGACACTTGCTGAACTTAATCTTTCTGAAATCAGAGTGTCAATGCAGGGTTTATTAAATCCGGAATCATTAATTATTGGTTCACAAGCTAATCTTTTTAATAATGAGACAAAGGTTGCATTAATTAAATCCGGAAATGTAATTAATTGCTTTAATGATAACGGCAGGTTAAGTTTGAAAATAAAAGAAGAAATCTTCAACGGTGAAAAATTCTCACTCACTCCATCAGAAACAGATGAAATAATTACAATAAATAGAAAAAAATACAGAGGGAAAATTCAAATTTCTTCTTCAGGTAATTCAATAGATATTATCAATGTTCTGAATCTGGAAGATTATGTTAAAGGAGTACTTGCTAAAGAAATGCCTTTAGGGAAAAATGAAGAAAACTTAGAAGCGCTTAAAGCTTTAGCTGTATGTGTACGAACTTATGCGATTCAAAAAATGAAAGACGGAAAAGTATATTTTGATATTTATGCTGATACCCGTGACCAGGTTTATGGTGGTGTTGATGCTGAAAGTTCTGTTTCTAACAGAGCAGTAGAGCAGACAGAAAAACTAATTTTGAAATACAATAATAATCCTGCAATAATTTTCTACCATTCAACTTGCGGTGGTTATACAGAATCTTCAGCAAATGTTTTTACTAAGGATGAAATTCCATATTTGACGGGTATTAAAGATGGTGATGAACCAAATTGTAAAATTTCTCCAAGATTTCATTGGGAAGAAACTTACAGCAGGGAATTGATAATAAACAGATTGAAAAACTATTCTCTTATTGAAAACCAAAATTATTTACTGGAAAATATTTATGTGATCAGCAGATTCAGTTCGGGAAGAGTGAATGAACTTGAGATAATCGTGTCAAATAATAGTGGCGAAGAAAAATCAGTAATTATCAGAGGCAATGAAATCAGAAGTATTCTCAAAAATGCTGATGGAAAAAGTATTCTGTGGAGTACGATGTTTGATGTATCTTTGAAATCAAATTCAGTAATTTTAAAAGGTAAAGGATTTGGTCATGGTGTCGGGTTGTGTCAGTGGGGAGCAATTGCGCTTTCACAAACTGGTTCAACTTATCAGGAAATTTTAAATCACTACTATCCCGGAACTGAAATCGAAAGAATAGATGATTAAAACCAGTCAACAAATATATCTTGCATCAAAATCACCAAGAAGACGGAAACTCCTCAAACAGCTTGGAATTAAATTCAAATCATTCACAGCAAATTCAGTTGAAGATTTTTTAGATGGTGAGCATCCTGTTGAATGTGTTAAACGAATTGCATTAGAAAAAATGGAAAAAGCAAAACAAAAAGTTGATGATAGTATAATCATTACCGCTGACACGATAGTTGTTCTGGGTAGAACAGTCATTGGAAAACCAAAAAGTAAAAAAGATGCAATAGATATTTTATCACTTCTCAGTGGACGGATTCATACTGTTTATACAGGATTCTGTGTACTCAACCAGAAAACAAAAAAGTTGATTCTTGATTATGAAAAAACTGAAGTTGAATTTCGTCATCTAAAAAAAGATGAAATAATTGACTACGTTATTGCCGGCAGTCCGATGGATAAAGCTGGTGCTTATGGAATTCAGGATGATTTTGGAGCTGTGTTTGTAAAGAGAATTAACGGCTGCTACTATAATGTTGTCGGTCTTCCTTTGGCAAAACTTTACAGTGCACTCAGAAAAGTAATCTGATTTGCTTAATAAACTCAAACAAAAAGTTATAGTGTCGATTGTAATTGCAGGTGTTTTATATCTGGCATTTACAATTTATGCTGATTTTAATCAGGTAATAAGTGCTTTCGGAAAATTTAATCTGCTTCTTGTTCCTGTTCTCCTGATACTCTCTTTCCTGAATTACTTTGTAAGATTTATTAAATGGGACTATTATCTTTCAGTTGTAAAAGTTAAGATGAAAAAAACAGATTCACTCTCAACTTTTATGTCAGGGCTGATAATGAGCGTTACACCTGCTAAACTTGGTGAAGTCCTAAAATCTGTTCTCGTTAAAGAAATTACTGGTGAACCAATCAGCAAAACTGCACCGATAATTCTCGCTGAACGTATAACCGATTTTCTATCTTTATTACTAATTGCGATTGTTGGCGCTTTTGTATTTGATTATGGCGGAAACATTACAATTCTTGTGACGGTTTTTTTCATAATTCTGATCATCATCATTAGCAATAAACAAATTGCTTTGCCACTGATTAATTTTTCTGAAAAAATTCCCTTTGTTAAAAAATATATTCATAATATCCACTCAGCTTATGAAAGTTCTTACCAGCTTTTAAAGATCAAACCGCTGATTCTTATGACATTAGTAAGTTTAATTTCCTGGGGATTTGAATGTTGGGGATATTATATAATTCTTCTGAATTTTAATGTAGACTTTGGACTACTATGGGCTTCGTTCAGTTATAGTTTTTCAACTATCGTTGGAGCGATTTCGATGTTACCTGGAGGTTTGGGTTTAACAGAAGGTTCACTAACATTTCTTCTCGTTAAGAAAAAAATACCTGTGGATATTTCAGTTGCTACTACTTTTATTGTTCGGGTTGTTACACTCTGGTTTGCTGTTATAGTTGGAATCGTAAGTCTGACGATTTATCAAAAAAAATTCGGACAAATAAAAAATGAATCGACTTAATAGTTATTATTATCTGCCAGCAGATAGTCGAAAGAAACCATTAACTATTTCTTAAGAATGATAATTCAAAATTCATTTTAGAATAAGTAAGATAAAATTATACATCAGAAACATGCGTATTTCCTTGATTTAAAGTAATATGGTTGGTATTTTTGTGCCCACTAAAAATTGAAAGGAAACGATTATGGGACAAGGAAGTAATTTCAAAAAGGGCCTTTTGATCGGCTTTTTTACAGGTGGTGCTTTAGGTGCAGCTATTGCATTACTTTTTGCTCCAAAGAGTGGAAAGGAATTGAGAAAAGATATTAAAGATAAAAGCGAAGAGTATCTTGATGAGGCTGAAAAATACATCTCTCAGGCAAAAGAAAAAGCTGTTGATATGATAAATGAAGGAAAAAGGAAATCCGAGAAATTGATCAAAGAAGCAAAAGATAAATCTGACCAGCTATTAAAAGATGCTGAGAAAGTTTATAAGGAGGCAAAGGGTAAAGTATCTGATACTATAAAAACCGGGAAAGAATCCTTCGAAGATAAGAGAGAACAAATCAAGGATGCAATTAAAGCCGGAGTGGATGCTTATAAAGAATCTAAACATTCCGGAGAATAATTTTCTTAATGTCACTGATAGATGTTTTAACTGTTGTTGTTCTGATTCTGGTTTCGACGCTTATCGTTTTCTTAATTGTATATCTCGGGAAAATAACGCGTTCAATACAAGATTTGCAGAAGGATATTAGTGATCTTTCGGACAAGCTTGAACCATTAGTATTTTCTCTTTCCGATCTTACTTCCAAGCTTTCAGATTTAAGTGATAGTGCTAAAAGACAGCTTGAAACTACAAAAGGAATAATTTTCAGTGTGAAGGAGAGAGTTGAAACTATTCTACAGTTTGAACAAAAAATAAGAGCGGGAATTGACGGACCTGTTTCAGGTTTACTTAACCAGATAAAAGCAATCTCTAACGGAGTAATTACTTTTCTCAATTACCTAAAAAAATAAAAATTCATACTAACTAAATACTTCCAGGAGGAATCCATTGAAAGAAATTATTTCGGAGGCTATACGAAATATTGCACTCGTCGGACACGGTGGAAGCGGTAAAACTTCACTTTCGGAAATTATTCTTTATACAGCTAAAGAAATAAATCGGATTGGCAAAATTGAAGAAGGGAATACTGTTTCTGATTATACTCCAAATGAAATTGAAAAGCAGATTTCAATTTCTTCTTCTTTAATGAATATTGAATGGAACAATAGTAAAATAAATATTATTGATGCTCCTGGTTTCTCTGACTTTGTCGGTGATGTTAAGAGCGCTTTAAAGGTTTGTGATACTGCTGTTATGGTTGTTAAATCTGCTGAAGGAATTGAAGTTGGCACAGATGTGGCAAAAAGTATAATTGAGGAATACAAATTACCTGCATCCATCATTATAAATAAAGTTGATGGCGAACATTCCACTTTCTTTGAAACTTTTGAATCCATAAAAGAAAGATTTCATCCCGGTGCAACCATCATTACATTTCCTGTTGCTGAGGGAATTCATTTTAATAGTATTGTGGATATTGTTTCGATGAAGACATATACTTATGGTGAAGCTGGAAGCAGAAATGTTGCAGAATCAGATATTCCTGCCAACCTGAAAGAAAAAGCAGAAAGTTACAGAACCCAACTGATAGAAAAAGTTGCCGAGAATTCTGAAGATTTAATGAATAAATATTTTGAAGCAGGCACTCTTTCTGATTCTGATTTGAAAAGTGGATTAAAAGCATCAATTATTAATGGTAATCTTCTTCCCGTATTCGCTATTTCAGCAACCAAAGCAGTTGGAATAAACAGCTTTTTAGATTTTGTGAGTAATTATTTTCCTTCACCTGTTGAAAGGGGACCTGTCAGCGCTAAACTTGCAAATAAGAATGAACGGGTTTTAGTCAAAGTTGACCCAAAGGGAGAACCGGTTTTATTCGTATTTAAAACTATTTCCGAGCAGCACGTTGGAGAACTTTCTCTTTTCAAGTTATATTCAGGAAAAGTTTCTCCGGGAATGGATTTGTTAAATGAGAGCAACAACAAAACCGAAAGATTAAACCAGCTTTTTACACTCAACGGACATAACAGGAAAGATATCTCACAGGTTGTTGCCGGTGATATTGCTGCAGTTGTAAAATTGAAAGATACTCATACAAACAACACTCTCGCTTCAAAAAATTATTCAGTTATAATTGATCCGATAGAATTTCCTGAACCGGTGATAAGAGGTGCTATTAAAGCAAAAGCAAAGGGTGATGAAGACAAAATTGCAACCGGACTTCACACTTTACACGAAGAAGATCCATCCTTCAATGTAAATTTTGATCCTGAAATTTCTCAAACAATAATCTCAGGACAGGGCGAACTTCAGCTGCTTCTCGCAGTTAAAAGATTGAAGGACAGATATGGAGTTGAAGTTGAACTTGTTGAACCAAGAATTCCTTATCGCGAAACAATTAAATCAGTTGTTAATGATGTTGAGTATAAACATAAAAAACAATCCGGTGGACGCGGACAGTATGGTCATATTCATATTAAAATGGAACCGTTGCCAAGAGGAAAAGGTTTTGAATTTGTTGATGCAATAGTTGGCGGAGTTGTTCCGGGCAGATTTATTCCTGCGGTTGAAAAAGGAATTATCGAAACAATGTCCAAAGGTGTTCTTGCCGGTAATAAAGTTGTTGATGTTAGAGTTACACTCTTTGACGGAACTTATCACACAGTTGACTCTGATGAAATGTCATTTAAAATAGCAGCAAGTCAGGGCTTTAAGAAAGGATTTCTTGAAGCAAAACCTGTTTTACTTGAACCCATTTATGAAGTTGAAGTAAAAGTTCCGGAAGAATATATGGGAGATGTAATGGGTGACATCTCAAGTAAACGAGGAAAAATTTTAGGAATGGACAGCGATGGTCATTTCCAGATAATCAAAGCGCTTGTTCCGTTAGCCGAGCTGTATAAATATTCATCACATTTGAGAAGCTTAACTCAGGGCAGAGGAGCGCACAAACTCAAATTTGATCATTATGAAGAGATGCCCAAAGAAATTGAGCAGAAAGTAATTGAAGAATACAAGAAGTCACGCGAAGAAGAAAATTAACCAACTAAATTATTCAGGCGGATCGTATCCGCCTTTATTTTTATAATATGAAAAACTTATGGTCTCCCTGGAGATCTCATTACATAGAATCTTTTAAGGATAAGCAATCAGCAGGAAGCTGCATTTTCTGTGAAGCTGTCGAAAAAGATGTTTCTGATTTTAGTAACCTTTTGGTTCGTAAATCAAAGAACACACTTGTAGTAATGAATCTCTATCCTTACAATAACGGACATGTTATGATTTTGCCTAAAAGACACGTTGGATCAATTGAAAATATTACTGCTGAAGAATCCCATGAACTGATGGATGAAATTATTCTGGCTGAAAAAGTTTTACAAAAAATTTATTCTCCGCACGGTTTTAATATTGGTGCTAATCTTGGCAGAGCTGGCGGTGCCGGTATTGAAGATCATATTCACTTTCACATAGTTCCAAGATGGAATGGTGACACTAACTTTATGCCTGTTATTGGTGAAGTAAAAGTAATTTCACAAGACCTTATAGAAACAAAGAAAAAATTACTCTCCGGATATGATGAAATTCTCTTCAACAAATGATACGACATCAGAAAAATGAAATTTCTGAAACTTAGCCTTCTCTTTTCTTTCCTGTTATTACCATCAGTTTTGTATTTATCCTGTGGTCAGAAGGAAACACCGAAATCATCACTTATAGTAAAAAATAATCTGCTGTATAAAAATGGCAGTGATACACCATTTACAGGTACAGAAAAAGCTCTTGTTGATAATAAGATTATTGAATACGAAGTAAAGGACGGATTAAAGCATGGTGGTTTCAGAATTTATTCAGTTGATGGAAAGATTGAAATCCAGGGACAGATTGATAGTAACAGGAACGTAGGCAAATGGCAGTATTTTTATCCGGACGGAACAATTGAATCGGAGGGTAACTTTAATTACGATCTTCCAGAAGGCAGATGGATCTGGAATTATCCTGACGGAAAGTTAAAAGAAGAAGGAGTATATAAAAATGGTGAGCGAGTTGGATTATGGTATCAGTATGATAATAATGGTGGTGTTATTTATAAACGTGATTATGGTAATGTTAATTCTGCTAATGATTCTTCACGAATTTAAATGTAATTTAGACTATGTTAAGATTCGGTACTTGCAGCTGGAAATATGATTCTTGGAAAGGAATTGTTTATTCAGAAACCGATCCAAAAAATTATCTTAAAGAGTACTCAAAAAAGTTTGACACTGTAGAAGTTGACCAATGGTTTTGGTCGCTCTTTCCTCCAGCCAGAGTAGTACTACCACAGAAAAAAGTTGTGGAAGAATACAGGAAGTCTGTTCCCCAAAATTTTTTGTTTACCGTAAAGGTACCCAATTCAATTACATTGACACACTTTTACAAATCCGCAAAAGAAGAAACCTTTAAACCAAATCCTTTTTTTCTCTCTGTTGAGCTGTTCAATGAATTCTTAGACTCAATAAAAGCTATTGAAAAACAAGTTGGCTGTCTGATTTTTCAGTTTGAGTATTTGAATAAACAGAAGATGAAATCGTTATCAGAATTTCAAATGAAGTTTTCTGAATTTTATAGGAATTTAAACAAAAGCAAACCACCAGTTGGAATTGAAATCAGAAACCCAAATTATCTTAATGAAAAATTTTTTGGTTTTCTATCAGATCTCAATATTGCACCGGTTTTTCTTGAAGGCTATTATATGCCTCCAGTGACCGAAATTTATTCAAGATTTAAAAAGTATGTTAAAAATCTTGCAGTGATCAGATTGCACGGACCGGATAGAAAAGGTATTGAGATAATTGCTAACGATAACTGGAATCAGATATTTATAAATCGGGATAACGAGCTCAAATCCATTGTTGAAATGATTAGGGATCTGCAGAATAAGGAAGTTGATTTATTCGTAAATGTAAACAATCATTTCGAAGGTTCAGCACCTCTTACGATTCAGAAGATTAAAACTAATCTTAACTGATTTTTCTTAAAAGTTTTTATTGCATTAACAAGTTATATAAGTTCTAAATGACGATAAACAAATCACAAATAATATTCAATATTCAAAATTCAAATCTTAAGAGTAAAAAATGGTGTTTTGAAATTGGTGTTTGTGATTTATCTGGAAATTGTTTTTTGTGATTTGAGACTTTTAAGTCTTGGTAAGATAGCTTTAGCTATATTGATTTACGAAGTGAATAATAGTAAATTTACTACCGAAAATATTTGGGCTCATAGCTCAGTTGGTTAGAGCATCTGACTCATAATCAGAGGGTCGGTGGTTCAAGTCCATCTGGGCCCACAGATAAACCCTTGAAGCACTTCGCTTTGAGGGTTTGCTTTTTTAAACTCCACAATTTGTTTATTACTTCTCATTTAATGCAGAGAATTATCACAATACGCAATTATTATATCTTCTAACACGAATGAAGAAATGTAGAAGAAGAAAGTGTGATCATATTTTTAATTTCAAATTATTAAAAGTGAAACACTGAATATGATTTTGGTAAAGTTGACACTTCATAAAAAAAATCCTATCATGTAGAAGAAATAAATTTTTTTAATAAGATATCCTGAACAAAAATGAAAACTTTTATAGAATATATTGTAAAGCAATTAGTTGATAATCCGGAGAAGGTTATTGTAGAAGAAAGTAATCCTGATGAAAAAACTACGGAACTTATCCTTATTGTGGAAAAAAGTGATGTTGGAAAAGTCATAGGGAAAAAGGGTAAAACAATTAATGCAATGCGTGACTTACTACTTGCGCTTAGCGGTAAAGAACATCGTAAAATCCTTCTAAAAATTTCTGATTCGATTGATAAGCAGAATCAATAACATTTATTTGTTTTGATTAGAATTAATTTCAGTTTCGAATATTTAGTTTCGAATAAATATTATTAATTAAATTGTCTTTGAGAAGCATCATTAAAACTTCAATCCAGTAAGAAAAATAATTAAAATAAGAATCTGATTTTACGAGTGAAATAGTTTTTTCTCTTTCTACTAAATACAGATTAGATTGACGACAATTTTGTCATTATTGTTTCATTCATTTCTAAAACAACAACTTACAGCAGGGAAAAAAAATTAATCTTTAAATGCAACTGAGAGTGGCATGTTTTATGTAATTTTTTTTAACAAAAAATTGATAAAAAAATAACTGATTTTTTATTGACTTTTTATTTTATTTTTATTAAGGTTGCATCGTCTTTTGAAGCGTTTCTCAATTATTAATGATCATTGTGCTGTGCTTTTAATCTAATTATTATTTTTATTAATTAGTCATTCATCATATAGCTATGAGGGAAGATGATTGCTAAAACAATATTTTAAAAAAATATTGGCTGTTAAAAAGGCCCGGGGCATGTTAAACTATTCTAATTATATTTCTTCTTACGAGAGACAAAATTTAATCTCATTTGCATTTCTACATTTAAATAATAATACATTCATTAAAGTTAATGGAGGGCTGTATGGGGATTAATTTTCCGCTCATCTTTCCGTTGTAATTGCTTTACAAGCGTGTGCTCGTTCAAACTGTAAAGCTGGTTGTTTTTTAATTAATTAACTATTTCTTTTAATCTCATTTTGGAGGGATTATGTTTAAAAACATTTTCAAATTTGTAACGACCGTCTTCCTCCTTGCCATATTTGCTTATTCGCAAAATTCGTTTGGGCAGTTGTCCGGAACTTATACAATTCCGGGTACTCCATTTGCGACAATAAAAGCAGCAGTCGATTCTCTGAATCTGGTAGGCGTTGGAACAGGTGGTGTTACATTTAATGTAACAGCTGGATATACAGAAAGTATAACAGCTCCAATTACTATCACTGCAACAGGTTCTGCTGGCAATGCTATTGTATTCCAGAAGAGCGGTGCAGGTGCAAACCCATTGGTAACAAGAACTGATGTCGGTACCATAGCCACATCTGCTATTGGTGCAGATGGAGATGCTGTTTTCCGTATGAATGGAACTGACTATATAACATTTAACGGAATTGATGTTACGGCAACCGACCAGGGCATCGAATATGGATATTATACATTTAAACCAAGTGGTACTGATGGATGTCAGTTTGTTACAATTACAAATTGTGTTGTTACTATGACAAAAGGTACGAGTGGTTATGTAATTGGTATTAATATAAGCAACGGACCTTTATCATCCTCATCCGCTACTGGTGTAGTCGTTACCGGAGCGAGTGGTATGAACTCTAACGTGACCATTACAGGTAATACCGTTCAGAATGTTCATGCGGGGGTATATGTAAGAGGTGCTACAGCGTATTATGATAGCAGCATTACTATCGGTCAGTCTGGAGCGGGAAATATTATAACCAATTTCGGAGGTGGTAATGCATCATCAACTTATGGTGTTTACTTTATTTATGTTGAAAATCCTTCAGTTGCGTATAATACAATAACCAGTGCTACTCATGGTGCAACATTATATGGAATATTTTACTCTTCAGTAAGCGGTGATGTTGTAGGAAGCAATAATGCTTTTACAATGGCAAACAATGCAGCTTCATCAGCAACTTATTATATATATAATGCTAACACTGTTACTACTGCAAATTATAACAACAATACATTTGCGGCGGGGACACTTTCTTCAACAGGAACTGTTTACTTAATTTATGCTTCGAGCGGCACTCCGATTGTTAATGTATCAGGTAACCAAACCAGCGGTTCAATAACAAGAACAGGTGCAAGCGGTTCATTCTACTGTTATTATAATCTGGGCTCTCCAGCCAGTGGTACTGAAACTTTATCAAATAATAATTTCTCAAATATTTCAGTTACAGGTTCCTCTTTACTATATGGTATTTATAGTAACACTGCAACCGGACAAAACAGAGTAAGTTACAATAATACAATATCTAACTGGACTGGTGGAACTGGTTCGTGTTACGCTATTTATCATCTTTCCACCACTTCAAATACAATTTATAATAATAGTATTCACGACATTACAACAGGCGGAACTTTTTATGGTTTATACTTTACCGGAACGAATCCGACTGTTTATGGGAATAATGTTTATAATATTACTACAACCGGTACAACTTTATATGGTATTTACGATGCAGGTACAGGAACAACAAATTGTTATAAAAACCAGGTTTATAATTTAACAGCAAATAATGCGACTGCAACGCTATATGGTTTTTATATTTCAACCGGAACAAGTAATTATGTTTATAATAATTTTGTATCTGATTTAAAGACTCCTATCCTAAATTCAACCACATTAACTGGTATGTATATATCAGGTGGTACGTTTATAGGTTTGTATTATAATACAATTTACTTGAATGCTACAAGTTCAGGTACAAATTTCGGTTCAAATGGTATTTATGCAAGTACTACACCAACAGTTGATTTAAGAAATAACGTTGTAGTAAATGCATCCACACCGAACGGAACCGGTTTTTCAATTGCATACAGAAGAAGTACAACAACTTTAACTACTTATGCAGCAGCTTCAAACAATAACTGTTTCTATGCAGGAACACCATCTGCATCGAATCTTATATTTTATGATGGAACAAACTCTGATCAAACTTTAGCTGCTTACAAAACCAGAGTTTCTCCAAGAGATGCTGCATCAGTTTCAGAGAATCCTCCTTTTGTTAATGTAACAACTGCTCCATATGATCTTCATATTAATACGGCTGTTGCAACACAGCTTGAATCAGGTGGAACACCGGTTTCTACACCTGTTGCAATTACAGATGACTTTGATGGTAATGCAAGAAACGCTACAACTCCGGATATTGGTGGTGATGAATTTGCAGGAACGCCACAAGATTTAACACCTCCATCAATATCATATTCATTAATATCAAATCAGAGTTATTTATTAACATCAGTTTCTCTAACAGCTACAATCACTGATTTCAGTGGTGTTGCAGGAGGATCTAACAGTCCAAGATTATATATTAAAAAAATCAATGATGTTTCTTATGTATTCGATAATAATCCGACAATTGTTGGCGATGACTATACATTTACAATACCATACTCTGCAATCGGCGGTGTAGCAATTGGTGATACGATAGTATATTATGTTGCCGCACAGGATGTACCGGGTAACGCAGGAACAAATCCAGCAGGTGGTTCAGGTTCAAATCCTCCTGGAACAACACCTCCTCCGGTGCCAAATGCATATCTGATTGTTGACATTCCGCTTAGTGGTACATATACGGTTGGTATCAGTTCTTTTGAAATGTTAACCGGAAAGAAACTAACATTCGAAACCAGAACAAGAACAGTAACAAGAGATATGAATGGTGTTGATGCTTATGAGGATATCAATTCTAATATAAATGAAAAGGAAAAACCAGGAGTTCCGGATTATTCTCCTCGATATCAAACAATTACAGAAACCTATGTAGAAATACTGGAAAACGGAAAACCCTTCGATATGAGTTTCTTTGCTAATAATCCAACACTTGCAGCTTATCCGACAATCACAGCTGCAATTGCAGATCTTAAATTAAGAGGCGCATCAGGTCCGGTAACTTTCTTATTGGTAGATACTTTGTATGCTTCAGAAACTTACCCGATAGACCTGACATTCTTTGGTGGCGCGAGCTCAACAAATACTGTGACCATCAAACCCGCCGTTGGCGTTAACGCAGTAATCCCTGGCGTCACAGGACAGACAACTGCTTCTATCTGGTTGGAATCTGGTGGTTATTATATAATTGACGGTTCTAACACAGTTGGTGGAACAACAAGAAATCTAACTATACAATCAGTTGGTTCTTATCCCGCTGTACATTTCTATAGCAGCGGTAACAACAACGTAGTTAAGAACTGTATTATTGAAGCACAATCCACCAGCACCGGTTCAGGTGCATTGATTCTTGCAGCAGGAACAGGCAGCAGTAATAACTTGATTGATAACTGTTTGTTCAGACCTTATAGTGGTGGTTCAAGATATGGAATTGGTGTTTATTTGTTCTCATCATTCTTAGGAACTAATAACGTCATTTCAAACTGCGAATTCAAAGATTTTAATGATCGTGCTATCACCATACAAGGTGCTCTTGGTGCAGATAATAATGATGCGATTGGAAACGTTATTTATCAGACAACTCCATCATCAGCATCCAGTGTCTATGGTTTCTACCTTGGTAGAGCACTGAACACTGACATCGTAGGTAACCAGGTATTCAATCTTTCCAGTGTCAGTGCATCTCCTACTATTTACGGATTGTATGCAATTTTAGCAAGCGCTGATATGACGGTTAAACTTACCAATAATACATTTTCATTAGGCGGGCTTAATGCTGCCGGAACTATCAAAGGAGTAGATTACTTTGGTTATTCAGTAAATAATTTTGAGATGTATTATAACACAGTTTATATAGCAGGAAGTGGTGTAACCGCCGGAACAACCGGTGCTGTTGTTAAACGTGATGCTGTTAATAACTGGGTAATGGTTGATAATGTTTTCTTAAATGAAAGATCAAACGGAACAGGAACTGGATTCCACTATGGAGCTCAGTTTACGAATACCACTGCTACAACCTATACTATGAATTATAATGATTATTATGCAAATGGTGCTGGTGGATTACTTGGAATATGGGGAACCGCAAATGTAGACAGCTTATTGGAGTGGCAGAATGTAACTCTTCAGGACGCAAACTCAATTAATTTAGATCCTTTGTTAGTTTCTGAATCTGATTTACGTCCTTATGTAAATTCACCAGTAATTGGTGCAGGAACGCCAGTTGCCGGGATTACCACTGATATACTTGGAGTAACACGAAGCGTAACAACACCAACAATGGGTGCTTATGAACAGGGTGCGCCGCTTCCAAGTGTTGCCGATCCAACAGGAGTATCTGCAACTGCGATTAGTGGGACGCAGATAGACGTTGCATTTACGCCTAATGGTAATAATAATAATGTTGTAATAGTATACAATCTAACAGGTATCTTCACTACTCCAACAGGAACACCAACAGTTGGTGGTACTTTAGCTGGGGGAGAAGTATTGTATATTGGAACAACATCTCCTTATTCTCATACATCACTGACACCTGTTACAACTTATTATTATAAATTATTCTCTTATGATGGAAGTAATTATTCACCTGGTGTTAATGCAAGTGCAACAACTCCATGTGCATCAATTACAACATTCCCTTGGACTGAAGGGTTTGAAACTGTTACAATCCCTGCATTACCAAATTGCTGGTATGAAGATCCAAGCAGTGGTGGTTGGGTAACTACAAATAATTCTAATTCAACATACGATGCAGATGCTCGTACTGGTGCTCAATTCTTGCGTGAGGCATATAGTGCAATCGATGAGTTCGTTTGGACGCCGGGTTTTGAACTAGTAGCCGGAACCTCTTATGACTTCAAATTCTGGTGGGCTGGTGATAATTATTCAGGATGGACTGGTGATGTATTCTATAATACTTCTCAGACATCGACCGGTGCAACCCAATTAGGAACTTCTTTTGTTACAAGTGGTGAAACAACAACGAAGACGTACCAGCAGGAAACCTATCAATTCACTCCAACGACAAATGGGACATATTATTTCGCAATCAGGGTTAATGCTTCCAGTGTTCCCTGGTATTTAAGCTTTGATGATATGACTTTCGACCTGACTCCTACCGTACCAGTCTTTAGCATTACACCATCATCTAAAGATTATGGAACAACTCTGGCAGGTAATTCTATAGCTCAGGATTTCACTATTTCAAATGCTGGTGTTGGTACATTAACGATCAACGCTGGTGGAATAACATTAACCGGCCCCGATCCAAGCCAATTCACTATTGGCAGTGTTACCTATCCAATCAATCTAAATGCAGGAGAATCAACAGTTATCACTGTCTCCTTTACTCCGACTAGTGCTGGAGTTAAAAATGCAACTTTACAAATAGTACACAATGCTGCAGGTTCACCTGCAACAGTTGCATTAACTGGTAAAGCATTGCCTGCAGGTATTTTATTCGAAGACTTTACGGCGGTAAATGCATTAGACCGTTGGACAGTTGTTAATCTGGATAGTGGTGCAAATATGTGGGAGAGATTAACAAGTAAATTTAATTCTTCTCCTGCTTCAGCTGGTTCATATTATGAATCTTCGACATTACAGAATAATGATTGGCTGATTTCACCCAAACTTTCAGTAGTGTCGGGCGATAGCTTAATGTTCTGGCATAGTATCCAAAGTGCGACTTATCCGGAAAGCTTGTATGTTAAGATTGGAACAACTAATGATCCAAATACAGGTACGTGGACAAATCTTGCTATCATCTTGGATAATACAACCACGTGGAAACAAAAGAAGTACAGTTTGGAACCGTGGGCAGGTCAGAATATTTATGTTGCCTTTGTAAACAGAAGTTTGGATGCATGGGTATTGTATGTTGATGATATAATTGGTCCTCTTGTTTATGTACCAGCAGTTGATCTTGCATTTACTGATTTCTATCAGTCAACAGGATTACCAACTCCCAGACCGGGTGAGAATTTCACTGATTACAAAGTGTCTTTGAATTATGAATCGATGAAGAATGATAAAAAACCAATAAGTGTTCTATCAAATAATAATGCAGGAGTTCACTCTACTATTGTTGAAAGAATAACTCCTGTTTCATATGATGGAATTATTCCATTCAGTCCTGAATTAGCTAACATCGGTGTTAAGGGTGTGATTAATAATGTTGGGCTTAATTCTGCTTCCTACAATTTAGATTGGACGGTTGGCGGAGTAAATCAGACACAATATGTTGGACCAAGTGTTCCTTCTAATAGTGCTGATACAGCAAATTTATCTTTCACTTCTACTAATATTGGTACATTCTTGACAACAGGAATAATTACAGTAACTGCGGATGAAAATCTAAGTAATAATGATAATGAATTCCGTATGCGTGTATATCCTGATGCATTCACCCGTACGATTTATGATCGTGGTGATAATATTGTCGATACATATATCGGATGGGGAAGTGCTACAATCAGAATGAAAGCAGGTGTAAGGTTCACAGCCCCGGCAACAGATATTAAGTTAGCTGGTGTTGATTATATCTGTAGAACTGAAGCAGTCACAAATGGTACTTGGGAAATCCAGGTAAGAGATACTAGTTCGTCATCTGGTGCCCCAGGTGCTGTCCTGTACTCCAAAGTTTACAGTGCAGCAGATTATTTTGCCGGTGCAGGTGATTACATTTTCTTCCCATTCGATAATAGTGCACCTGTAATACCAGCTGGTAATGAATATTGGATTACCATTAAAGCTCCTCTTGGTATTTTATATCCAGGTGCTGCTCATAATAATGGATTTACAGCAGGTCATAGCTACTATGAAGGATCTACTGATACTACTCTTTGGTATCCGCTTATTATAACTACAGAAAGAGCATGGATTATGCGTTCAGTTGAAGTAGAAGCTGCAAACACATTCCAGTTATCAGTAAACATATTGAACGGATGGAACATGGTATCAATACCGGGCTTACATCCAGTAGATCAGAATGTAAATACCTGGTGGCAATACAGAGATCCGGGCGCTAACGTGTTCAAGTATTCCGGTGGATATCAGGTAGTTTCTTTAGCAACACCTGGAATTGGTTACTGGATGAAACACGCAGGGGCAAGAACCTACAACACAGGTGATGAA
>JACAFA010000191.1 GCA_013388525.1 Ignavibacteriaceae bacterium
ATATGATTTCACTTTCCCTTTTCTGTTTTGAATATTTATTAAGTAAGGAACATTTGAATGTTTGTAAATATGATGACTTCCTTCTATTCTTTTCAATGTAAAACCAAATGCTTCAAGCAGTTTATTCATCTCGCTAAATCGAACATCGTATGGATTATTTAAAACTTTTTCAAGTAGTTTTTTGCTTTTCAAAGCTACCTTAACCCAGTGAGCATTTCTTCAACTTTTTCTTGAGAAAGATTTTCGTAATAGTCTTCATTAATTGCAATCATCGGAGCAGTACCGCACGAGCCCATACATTCAACTTCTTCTAAAGAAAATTTTTGATCCGAAGTTACACCCAAATGATCAATACCAAATTTATCTTTTACCTGATTCCAGATTTCATAACCACCACGAAGCATACAGGAAACATTCGTGCAAACCTGAATGTGATACTTCCCCATCGGTTTCTGATGATACATTGTGTAGAATGTTACAACACCGAGAACCTCTTCCTCTGTGATTCCCAGAACCCTGGCAACTTCTTTCATCACCTCAAAAGAGATGTAACCATTCTGTTCCTGAGCAATGTAAAGCGCAGCCATTACCGCAGGTTTGCGAACAGGATACTTCCTCGTTTCCTGCTCAATTCGTTCAAGGTTTGCTTGTGTAAACTTAAATTCCATTTTATTAAAGCTCCAATTATCAAAAAACAAATAACAAATGAGCACCAAATTCAAAATCCGAATAACTAAAAAAAGTTTTAGAGTTCAGTATTTGGATTTGAATATTATTTGGAGTTTGCAATTTGTTATTTGAGATTTCCACTTATTTATCCGCTTCTCCCATTATCGGATCAATGCTTCCAATGATTGCAACCACATCCGAGATTAAATGACCGATAACCAATTTGGGCAATGACTGAATATTATTGAAACTGGGCGAACGGATTTTACACTTCCAGGGATGACCTTCACCCTTACTTACGAGGTAAAATCCAAGTTCTCCTTTCGATCCTTCAATTGCGTGATATATTTCTCCAACCGGCGGATTGATTCCAAAATTTACTATCATAAAATCGTGAATCAATTCTTCCATCTTTGTATAAATTTCATCTTTTTGAGGAAGAACTTTTTTAGGCATATCAGCGTGCACCGGACCTTGCGGCATTTTATCCAAAACCTGTCTTACAATTTTAGCACTCTCTCTGCATTCATCAAGTCTTAGAAAATATCGTGCAAGACAATCACCTTCAGTATAAGTAGGAATTTTAAAATCTATTTCATCATAACACAGATAAGGTGCATTTCGTCTTAAATCAAATTCAACACCACAGGCACGAAGGTTTGGACCACAGAAACCAAGATCAATTGCATCTTCTTTTGAAATAGCTCCAACGCCATCCACACGTTCGATAAAAATTCTGTTAGTATTAAGAAGCTGTTCAACTTCAGCTAAGTTTGGTTCAAATTGATCAATGAACCATTTTACTTTTGTAAGTGCTTCGGGCTGTGCATCGTTTGCAACTCCGCCTATTCGTGTGTAACTATTCGTAAATCTTGCACCGCACAAAATATCCCAAATATCTAAAATCTTTTCCCGTTCACGTAAAGTCCATAAGAAAACTGTCAGCGCGCCTACATCCATTGAAAAGGAACCAATCTGTACGAGATGAGAAGCAATACGTGCAAGTTCAGCAACCATCATTCTAATATATTGAGCTCTTTTAGGTGCTTCGATTCCTGCAAGCTTTTCAACTGCCAAAACCCACGCAACATTATTTGCCATCGGAGAGATGTAGTCAAGTCGGTCCGTATGAGGAATGTATTCATAGTAACTCATATTTTCAGCCATCTTTTCATAACCGCGATGCAGGTAACCAAGTTCAGGAACACAGCCGATAATTCTTTCTCCATCCAACCTTAACAAAAGCCGCAAAACTCCATGTGTTGCCGGATGTTGTGGACCCATGTTAAGAACCATCTCGTTTTCAAGTGCATCATCAAGAGTATAATCATTTCTTGACTTAAGAAGTGCTTCTAATATTTTAGGATGTATTTCGTCTTCTAATTGATCCATAAATTTTATTTTTTAGGTAATGGAAGTGAACCGGGAATTCCCATTAACGGAAAATCTTTTCTTAAAGGATGATATTCAAATTCTTCCGGCATATATATTCTGCGCAGATCAGGATGATTATTGAATTTAATTCCGTACATATCATAAGTTTCTCTTTCCTGCCAGTTGGCTGCCTGCCAGACTGAGGAAACGGTATCGATAGAACAATCTGATTCATCCACATCTGCTTTTAGTCTTAATCTGAAGTTGTGCTTCATTGAAAAAATATTATATACAACAGTGAATCTGTTTTTTCTTGTTGCCCAATCAATTGCGGTAACATCTGAGCACCAGTTAAATTCCAGGTCAGTGTCGGACTTGAGAAAAGTACAGATGTCAACAACAAATTTCTTATCAAATTTAATTGTTAGTTCTCCTTTGTAGTCTGTTATTTCGAAATCTACAGAAGGAAATTTTGCTCTAAGTTTTTGAGGAATGAGTTCTTTCAAATCCATAAAATCAGTTATTCTGAATGACGTTTAGTTCAGGAAGATTAATACCCTTATCGTTTGAAGGTATATTATGAAACTGTGATGCCTTTGTTTTTCCTATTTTATCCTGAATCTTCATTAACGCGTGTAAAAGATTATCGGGTCTCGGCGGACATCCGGCAAGATAAATATCAACAGGTAAAAACTGATCAATTCCCTGCACAACCGAATATGATCGGTACATCCCGCCTGAAGAAGTGCAAGCGCCCATTGCAATTACCCATTTCGGATCGGGCATCTGGTCATAAATTTTTCTTACAACGTGAGACATTTTATATGTTACAGTTCCCGCAACAATCATAAGATCACATTGACGGGGAGTAAATCTCATTACTTCCGAGCCAAATCTTGCAATATCATATTTAGGATCACCAACAGCCATCATTTCAATAGCACAGCAGGAAATACCCATCGGCATCGGCCAGACAGAACTTTTTCTTGCCCAGGCAATAATTGCATTAAGCTGGGTTGTTAAAAATCCGTTGTCTTTTATATAAGCTTCTAATCCCATTTGAATCCACCTTTTTTATATGCGTAGAGATAACCTAATTCAAGAACTATTAAAAATATAAACATAGAAAGGAACACAGAAATTCCAAATTCCCCGAATAATTTTTTAAACTGTACAGCCCAGGGGTAAACAAATATCACTTCTAAATCGAAAATAATGAAAAACATTGCAACCAGATAGTATTTAATCGAAATTCTCTGTCTGGTAGTTCCAACAGGCTGCATACCACTTTCGTAAGTAGAAGTTTTTTCACGGTTAGGTCTTTGCGGACCAATAATTGTCGAAGTAAGAACAAGCACACTGCCAAATATAAGTGCAACTGCTAAAACAATGAGTATAGGAATATATTCTTCTATCATCTTAAAAATTATGATTTAACTGAATGTAAAATTATTCAAAATAAGGGGGATTATCAAAGTAAAGTTAAGTCTCTTTTAAAGATTAATATCCGGTCAAATATTATTTTAAAACCCTGTAAAGCACCGAAGGCGGATTCTTAAAATATACAACAATTTCCAGACCCGGATGATTACTCTTGGGATCTATCAGGAATTGAAGTTCTCTTCTTAAACCTGCTTCTGCAATTCCAAAATACAGATAATCAATTTTGCTTTCACGGAGCTTGCTGATAAATTCTTCATAAGTATCTGCCATTGGCATTAGCTTGAATTCCATATCCAGATAGTAAGCAACGTGCGCTTTTCTTGCCGCAAGTATTTTTCCTTTCTGTTCTGATGGAATGTTTTCATGATACCAATCTCTCAGCGTCAAAAGTTCTGTTGGTCCTGAATTAATATTTTCGCTGTTGAAAGAATATGATTTAACAAAAGTAAAAACAATAAGTCCACCCAATAAAAGATATTTAAAGGTTTGTGGTAGAAATTTTGAGACTTTAAATTTTTCAAAGAATATTGGTTGAACAGCTATGACCAGATAAAACGGTATAAGGAAAAGTGAAAATCTTTCGCTGTAAAAAATGACAAGTAGTAGTGCAAAGAAAAACAGATTAACTATGTAATAACCGGTTCCCTGTTCTTTCCATCTCTTAAATGGATTTGAGATAATAAGTAAAAATAATCCCAGAACAACAAAAACACCGAGCTGCCAGCCCATAAGTTTTTCCATATCATTTATAAAATGGTCAGATATGTTTCCGATAATCGTTGAGAAAAACAAACCAGCGTCTTTAAATATTACTTCAGTCAAAGAAGTTATTTTGCTGCTTTCTTTAAACCAGAAATCATCCCAGCTTATTTTTCCTTTGCCGTAAACTTCGAATGCTATGTTTTTATAATTCTCATTATAGAAGAATGAGCCTTTCTCTCCGAGACAATAAAATCCCCATGGCGAAAAAGTTATCAGAAAAACCGCAGCAAAAATTATTGAAGTTTTTATTCGGTTTATCCAGCTAATATTCCAGTAATTCACAAAAAGTATTACAAGAATAAAACTGGCTAAGAAAATTCCGTTATATCGTGTCAGATAAGAAAGTCCGCCAAAAATTGCAGCTATAATTAAATTTTTATAACTCAACTCTTTATTCTTAAAGAAAAAAAATAGCGTTAATGCTGCAAGCGCATTAAAGAACATATCTGTTCCGGCACTATAAGAATACTGAATAAATACAGGATTAACTGCAAGAAGTATCGTAACAAAAAAAGAGACAAAAGGTGAGAATATTTTTTTCAGTAATTCATAAGTAACAAAAACAACAACTGAAGCCGATAGTACGGCGATTAAAATTCCTGCATGAAAAAAATCTCCGAGAATAAAACCAAAAATTGCAAGAACCATTGGATAGAGCGGACCGCGGAAAGCATCCATTGGAATTTCACCTGATAGAAATTTCTTTGCACCCGGCACATATCCCCAGAAAAAGTCGGTTTCAATTCCATAATCTCCAACAGTGTGAAAAATAAAGCTGACTAATCCAACAACCACGAAATATACTAATCCCGCTATCAAGCCGGTATGCTTGTAGGATATATACTTTTCAAAATTCCGGAAAATTGATTTCCTGTTGGGAATAGTTTCTGATTTTTCTTTCTTTTTATTCGATGATTGAGATTTTGACATTGAAGATATAAGTTGTGAATGTAATCAATAAGAAAAATATTGATAGATAATATAAGTAATTTTATCTATTAGCTGAATCCGGAATTCATCCTGAAGAGCGAAACAGTTCAGAATAAATATTATCATCGGATAGTTTTTGTATTTTATACCTGCACCGGAAGTTCTTATTTTTAATTGAAGTAATATTCAAATAATTTCTGAATCTATTGAAATCAAAAGTAAAAAAAAATTATTCACTCTTTCTTTTTGTAATAATTATATTTTACAACCAGAACTTGCTTTCACAGTCCACTCCTGACTCCACTTTATACTTTATACCGGTAAGCTCATTGAACACATTATTTTCAAATTTTGATAAACAATTAAACACTTATTATCTGAATACCGGTATCGATTTATACGGATCAACGACAAATTTTGAATACAGATTAAATCAGAATTATCGTTCTACATTAATTCAGACTAATCAAAATACATTGCGCGATGAGGAGTATCTTTTCGCTCTTGGCAAGTATAAGTTGAGTAAAGCCTGGAAACAGGGAATTGCAATTACCAGCAACATAGTTTCTGATGACAGACAGCTGGGAATTAACGAGGCAACAATTTATCAGGCGGTTACTTTAAGCGAATTATATTTTTTCAGAGGGTTAACTTTAATTCCTTACGGAGGATATTCTGACAACCGCCAGGTTAATGAAGATGATAGAGGTCCTATTTATGGTTTAGATGGTAAACTTAATTATATCGGTTCTGTTGATTTTGATTTGAGTTCTGCACTAAGGCTTGAGAATGAAGATATATCCCCGAGAAAAAACACAATCCGTTACTTAGATATGCTTCTCACAAATCCATTTAATCCTGACGTCACAAATTTTTTTAATGCAAGATTTAATGAAAGCCGTAAAGATTTTTATATATCGGCTGACTCAATAACTTCCCAGCAGTTTAACATTACCAATAATATTGAAAGCAGAACCGAAACAGCTTTTTTTCTTCAGGACAGAATCAATTACAATAATTTATTAGATATTTTTTCTTTTGAGCTTTCAGGAAAAATAAATTTCAGAACAATTGACAGGAATACACGATATAAATCAACCAGCATTCAATCACCTGCAATTTTTGATACACAAGTCGATGAACTTGGTATCGTGGTTGAATCCGGATTATTCTATAGGACAGCGTCAGCAAATGCTGGTATAAATTTAAACTATTATGAACGTAATGAAAAACATATCACAAAAAGATTTGAAGGAGTAGATGAAAGCTTCTACGAGCAGAGATCAGAACTGGAAAGCAGAAAGAATAATAATTCTAACAGAGCAACCATTTCATTTATGGGAAATTATTATCCCTCCCGCAAGGATCAGCTTTCATTAAGTCTTTTTCATAGTAAATTAAAATATGATACTCCCAGTTCACAAAATGACGACGACCGAGACGAGCTGCTGAGTATTGGCAGATTACGTTATACCAGATATTTATCTCCTTTTTTCCAGATGTTTACAAACCTTGAAGGTACATTGAGCCATCTTGTATATATTTTTTCCAGCCGGAGTGCAAATAATAACACCAACAGAGTTTTAAAACTTTCTGCCGGAGGATATTACAGAGGGACTCAATTTTCATCATTGAATAATTTTGAAGTCTCAGCAAACTATACAGTATATGATTTTCAGGATGCGACTTCAAGTCTTAGAAGTATTTCTTTCCGGCAATTTACTGCAACTGATTCTACAAATTACCGGATAACTAAAAATTTTTCATTCGTTGTAACCGGATACGTAAAGTTAACAGATCAGGGAGAGCTTGATTGGGGTAATTTTGCTGAAAGACCTTTAAGATATCTTCAGGAAATTTTTGCCGATCCTAAGGTGGGAATACTTTCAAATACTTCCTTTATAGCCATAGGATTAAGATATTTTTCACTTAATACATTCAGGTACAATAAAGCTGAAAGAGTACCTGATTCAAACTTTCTGAGTATTGGCCCTCTTTTTGAAATCCTCATCGGTTCTAAAATGTTATTCCTGAAGCTTAACTCATGGTACGAGTTTATTTCCGATAACACTAACATAAATCAACAGAGGTTGAATTTTGTTTTAACTATGAATTGGAATTTTTAATTTATCGGAGTAAATTTTAGTTCAAATTAAACCATATAAGTAAATAAAAATTTGCCTGAACCATTTTACGATTTAGAAATCGAAAGCGACCCTAATAATCTGATAACTGTTGAGGAATTTGTCAACTATTTTGCCAAAGATCTCGGACTATCGGATGAGCAGCTTTCAGTATTATTGCTCGCAGTTACTGAAGCAACTACAAATGCTATTATACATGCTAATAAATGTGATGTATCCAAGCTTGTAAAAATCCATGCTCAAATTGAAGATTCGAAATTAATTATTAAGATTAAAGATGAAGGAAAAGGGTTTGATCCGACAACACTTCCTGACCCAACTCACCCGGAAAATCTGCTTAAAGACTCTGGAAGAGGAGTTTTTCTTATGAAAGTATATATGGATGAAGTTAAATATAACGTCACACCCACCGGAATGGAAACAATACTCATTCTGAATCTATAGGTTTTATCACTCACCGATTAATTTCAGATTCATTAATACAGCTTTTATCTGCAATAATAATTTTTGTTTATTTTGACTGTGGTAATTTTTCAAATTATTTAAACAGGGAGTTATTATGAGCAGAAAAAAAATTTCAATCATCGGAGGCGGTCAAATTGGAGGAGTACTTGCTCAGCTGATCGCATTAAGACAACTCGGGGATGTAGTTTTATTCGATATAGTAGAAGATATGCCTCAGGGGAAAACTCTTGATATAGTTGAAGCATCACGAATAGATGGTTTTGATGTTTCACTAAAAGGAACTAATGACTATAAAGATATTGACGGTTCAGATATAGTCATTGTAACTGCAGGCTTACCCAGAAAACCTGGTATGAGCAGGGATGATCTTCTTACTACTAATGCTAAAATCATGCAGACTGTTGCTGAAAACGTTAAGAAGCATGCTGCAAATTCCATAGCTATAATTATTTCAAATCCTCTCGATGCTATGGTTACTTTATTCAAGAAGATTACAGGATTTCCTGCTGCAAGAGTTATGGGACAAGCAGGTGTTCTGGATTCATCCAGATTTTCAACATTCATTGCCTGGGAACTTGGTGTTTCTGTTAAAGATGTAAATGCCATGGTTCTCGGCGGACATGGTGATACTATGGTACCGATTGTAAGATATGCAAATGTCAATGGAATACCTGTAATGGAATTGTTAGAGAAAAAATATAAAGATAAAGCAAAAGCTACTGAAGTTATGAATGCTATGGTTGAAAGAACTAAAATGGCAGGCGGAGAAGTTGTGAAGCTTCTAAAAACCGGATCAGCATTTTACTCACCTGCCTCCGCTTCCATCGCAATGGTTGAATCTATTATTTACGATGAAAAGCGTGTGCTGCCAGTTTGTGCTTACCTGAATGGTGAGTTTGGAGTAAAAGGATTCTACGTGGGCGTGCCGGTTGTCCTTGGAGCCACCGGTGTAGAAAAAATTGTTGAGTTCGATCTTATCGCAGAAGAAAAAGCGCTTCTTGATAATTCAGTTACTGCTGTAAAAAATTTAGTAGCTGATATGGAAAGACTGGGATTTTAATAGTCCTCTCTTAATCGCTCCCCAAACCAGTCCTGCAATGACAAGCCAAGGCAAGGAGGGAGAGCAAATTTTTAAAATGAAAAACCCTTCGGCGACGGAGGGTTTGCCATTTGCTATCACTTTTTATTTTATTAATAGTTTACCATAGCCTTTCTCAAAATAATTTCTTAAGTTGTAAGTAAAAAAAGGGAGACATTATGCACCCAAACAAATGTTCTCTTAAAACAAGCACACTTAACAGTGGAACTTACCGCCAGAAACTTACTTTGTCCTTCCTGCTTTTTAC
>JACAFA010000180.1 GCA_013388525.1 Ignavibacteriaceae bacterium
AAATGCTCATATTTTTACCCTTTGCACGGAAGGATTGATTATCCTGATGTAGGAAATTAGTCAACAATATAGGAGGGTATCTATGGGTTTCATTTCACGGTGTACTTTTCTTTTTCTAATTATCTATTAATAAACTATTAATTTTTTAAGG
The DNA here is from genome assembly GCA_013388525.1 of Ignavibacteriaceae bacterium. The sequence continues at coordinate 152 of JACAFA010000180.1, forward strand.
AGGATGCTTATGAAAAAGTTTCTTAACATTTTCTTTTTGTTTGTAGTTCTTGTTCCATTTATTAACTCACAGGATGGAATTGATATCTGGACAACTAACACAACCACGATTGGCCGTGTTTTTGATATGGTGATTGACGCTAACAGCCAAAATACTATGTATGCATGTGGCCTGGATCAAGGAGTATGGAAAACTGTTGATGGTGGTTCTGTTTGGGCACCAATAAACAGTGGTATTCAATTAACACAGGTACAAGCGCTTGCTATTTCTAAAAATAATCCTCAATATTTATTAGCTGGAACTGCAGCGGGTACTGGAGCTGGAGTCTATAGAACAACTGATGGTGGAGGAACCTGGATACAAGTAAATAATGGTATAACCGAAACTATAGCGGTCCAAGCTTTAATACTTCATCCTGATAACCCAAATATAGCATGGTGTACTATTTTTACTGGGACTACAGATGCAGTTAATGGAGTTTACAAAACCACAAATGGTGGAGCCAACTGGTTCCCGATTACCAATGGCATCGGTGCTATTAAAAACTTTCTTTCTTTAGCGATGTCACCAACTGATCCTAATACTATTTATTTGGGCTCATCCTTTTCAGTTGCAACAAGTACCGGACCCTCTGCTATTTATAAAAGCACAGACGGAGGAGCCAACTGGGTTCTGTCCAGTACCGGACTTCCAACAGACCCAACAGAAATTAATCCTGTAAGAGTAATTAAGGTAAGTAGTGATAATCCAAATATTGTTGCAGCCGGATTATTTATGAACACAGTAAACGGTGGTTTTTACCTCTCAACAGATGCAGGTGCAAATTGGGTAAAGAAGCATAACGGGCTTCCATCAACTACTGGAACATTAATTCGTTCGCTTGCAATCAGACCAGTATTATCAAACCAATTTTTTGTCGGTCTGGACAGAAGCACACCAACAGATATTGGTGTTTTTATAACAACCAATGGAGGAGATAACTGGTCTTCATTTAATGGAGGAAATATGCTAAACACCTATGGAATCAGGGCTCTAGTTTTTAAAACTACGGGCAACCATACGCTCTTTGCCGGTGTTGCTACTGCAACTGGTCAGGGCGTTTATGAGTATACGTTCTCCTTTGTACCTGTTGAACTAGTATCATTTTCAGCAGAAGTTTTTGGAAGTAAAGTAAATCTTAGTTGGATTACAGCAAGTGAACTTAACAACTATGGCTTCCAGATTGAAAGACGAAATGCTGAATCAAATGAATGGATGAGTATTGGTTTTGTTAATGGAAATGGAAACTCAACTGAAACCAGCTACTACTCATTTTCAGATAAGCCGGTTGCAGTCGGAAAATATTTTTATCGTCTAAAACAAATAGACTTCAGTGGAAGTTATGAATACAGCAAGGAAGTTGATGTTACAATTCGGGAAGTTTTAAGTGAATTCACTCTGCATCAAAACTATCCGAATCCGTTTAATCCTACAACCAAAATCAGTTTCAGTATTCCGCAAAACGGATTTACAACATTGAAAGTATTTGATGTATTGGGCAAAGAAGTTGCAAACATCATCGAAGGTGAATTAAACCAAGGCAATTATGAAATTCTATTCGATGCTTCAGACTTATCGAGCGGAATTTATTTCTATTCGTTGACTTCCGGAGAATTCACAAAAACCATGAAGATGATTTTGTCGAAATAATTATTTTCATTCGAATTTTATACCGCAGAAGAAATAGTTTTGCTGCGGTATTTTTTTTTAAGGGTTAATGACAATTTTGTCATTAAAACTAATCGTGGATTACAGGTTCATCGCTTTCAAAACAAATTTACCCCATAAATTAGTAGAATTTACCCTAAATGCTTAGAATTCAATCTGAAAATATTGAATTCCACATATTCATTACGGTATAATACTTGAAAAAATCAGGTATTTAATAACAAATTTTTGGTTGAATCTTATGCAAAATGATACCTTTGTAAGAATTTTAACAAGTGTTGTTTTCAGTGCACTTTTTCTGCTTGTAACTATCGTGTTTCTCAGTTAATGCATTCGGATATGCATTTTATATCTGCGTAAAAAATTTTTGTGATATTCATAAACGAAAAAAGGTGTCAATCGACACCTTTTTTTATCCTCTGAAAATATCAAGTCAGCACGAACTATACTTTTTGAAATTTCCTCTTCAATGCTTCTGCAACAATCGGTGGAACAAAATCGCTGACATCACTTTTTAAACTTGCCAGGTTTCTTATAATTGTCGAATTAAGATAAGTGAATTTCTCATGCGGCATAAGAAATACTGTTGCAATACTGTTATCAAGTTTTCTGTTCATTAATGCCATTTGAAACTCGTACTCAAAATCACTCACAGCACGAAGACCTCTTAAGATTCCGCTTGCACCTACAATTTTTGCATGCTCAACAACCAATCCATCAAATGAATCAACAGAAACATTTGGAAATTCTTTCAAACTCTCTTTAAGCATACTAACTCTTTCCTCAGTAGAAAATAACGGTGCTTTGCCAGGATTTATTGCAACTGTAACAACTACAGCATCGAATAATTCTATTGCGCGTCTGATAAGATCGATATGTCCGTATGTCACAGGATCAAATGTTCCGGGATAAATAATTTTACGCATAATTGAAGCTTAAATAATTATTGAAATCTTTACTTCAAATATTACTCATAGTTTCAAAATTACAAAAGCTTATAAAGGATTGACCCGAATTAAATAATTATTTACTCAATTCTCTCTTGCTGTAATCCCGGTAGCAAAGCTTCCAACGTCCAGAATTTTTACTAGTTCGCTTGTGGCTACATCATAAACACAAACCAATGACGGTCTGAATTCTCCGGGAATTTTGTAATGTCTTTCAAACTGGTGGTTAGGATCATTGTTTGAACAGGTTACATAAAGATATTTTCCATCAGGAGATAAATCTGCACCGTACAAATGATGAAAGGCTTCACTTGTAAATTCCCGCGTTATACTCCAGTTTTCACCATTCTTTGTAATTTCTGTTATGATTGGTTCGTGATGTGACACAGTAAATATTTTATTACCATCCTGTGAAATAGCTGATTGCATTGGATGTTCCTTGATTATCAGCTCCTGTAATATTTGTTTTGTGGATAAATTAATAATCAGCATCAGACTTGACTTTCTGCAGTTTACATAGAGGTATTTATCATCAGGCGAAACATAGAGATGCATAGGTTCGTGGGTTGGTTCTATACCGGAAGAAAGAATAATATCATCTTCGAGAACTTCAAGACTTTCAACATCAACGATAGAAATTCTGTCTTTAGTCATATTTCCTACAAAAAGTTTTTTATCATCGCTGGTTAGCCAGATTGCATGAGGAAGTCCTGTTACAGGTAAACTTATATCTGCTTTTTTGGTCATTGTTTCTGTATCAATGGCATAAATCACATTATAAATACTTGGAGCAGTGGAGGACCTTGAGACGAAAGCAGTTTTTCCATCTTTAGTAATCTGAATCATGCCGGCATTTTCAAGTCCATCTAACTGACCGATAATAGTGTTTGTTGAAGCATCTATTTTCAGAAGACGACCTGCAGCAATCAACGTAACAAAATAGTACTGACCATGTATTTGAATGTTATGCGGAGCGTCAGTAACTGAAGAAACTATATCGACATTAATTATTCTGGATACAACTTTGTGTTGTGCATCGATTTCAAAAATTTCATCTGATCCCTGATTGCAAACATATATTTTTTGTCCACCTGAGTACGGTACGTTACCGTTATAATCGCGGGCACCTTCGTTTATCCAGTTTTTAATCGCATCTACTTGAGGTTGAGATAAAACTTTTCTCTGATAAGGCATTCGTTGATTTTGATCTTCAATACTTCCGGTGATAAGCTGATAGAGCAGACTTTTATCAGCATTGAAAGGAACAATTGGACTACCTCCGTATACACCATCTCCGTGTGTTGGTTTCGTCATTTTATCAAGATGACCATCTAAAGGTCTGCCGATAGATCCTTTTATCATCTCAGTGAATGAAGTTAATTTTAAATTATGATGAGGTTCAGAGTTACCGTGACATCCTGCATCCAGACAATTTTGAGCAAAGATCTCAGCAACTTCCTTTTTCTGAAAACCATTATTTGTTTCATCTACAGGAGGAATTGTTGTTTCTTCATCACAACCGGAAAAAAATAGTAAGCTTGAAAGAACTACAACAATAAGATTGTAACCGGTTCGCATATTTTAATAACCTATTTTATTAACGTCATTTTTATTGAATGATTAATATTACCAGCAGAGAGTTTTGCAATATAAATTCCTGAAGGCAGATTGTTTGCATCAAACGTCATACTGTATTTACCTTCCGGGAGAATATCGTTAACGATTTCACCCACTTTTTCTCCAACAACATTATAAATAGACAGATTAACATAACCGGAAGTTGGAACACTGAATTTTATATTTGTTGACGGATTAAATGGATTAGGATAATTCTGACTTAAAATGAATGAAACTGCATTGGTTACTTCCACCTCAACTTCATCCGAGAAAGAAGTTTTTCCATCAAAATCAACCTGTTTGAGTCTGTAATAATATTTCCCTGATGTCACACTACGATCAATGAATGAGTAATCATTTATTTCTGTTGAGGTTCCATTACCTTCAACAAATCCGATTGTATAGAATTCATTATCAATTTTTCTCTGTACCTCGAATCCCTGATTATTTTTTTCGGAAGAGGTTGTCCATTTAAGATTCACACTTCCGCCAATAACTTCTGCTGTAAAGGATGAAAGTTCGACGGGAATCGATCCATTAAACTTTAAAACATAAAGTCCTGTTGATATATCAGAAACAAGAATATTGCCAGATGGTAAATAAGGATAACATCCCCAGGCACCGTTATAGGTTCCGCCATTATTCTGGGGATAAGTATCATATTGACCAGCAAGCTGAGGATTAGAAGGATCGGATATATCAAGTACAACGTAACCGGAAGTGTAATACGAAATGTGAGCATAGTTGCCAAGTATAAACAAATTATGTACATAAGAACTGGCACCGGGCATTTGCCAGGTTGGTACGGTCAAATTCCAGCTTGTACGATCTGCAAGATCCCAAACGGTTATATCTCTCGCATTAAATTCTTCAGTTCCTACAAAATATCTTTTATCTTCTGTCATCCATCCGCTATGAGCATAAATTCCGGGCAGACTCATACTAACCGAAATTAATTGTGGGCTAAATTTATTTGATACACTTATTAAATCGTAAGAATCTTCTGCAGCTGCTGCCACCGTATCATTCCAGACGTAAACATCGTGTATGTAGTTGCTTCCGGTATAATAAAAAGTTCTTGTTGGATTTACCGGATTACTCAAATCCAGAATATGCATTCCACCGCCATTATTCGTACCAATTACATATGCATATCCGTTATCAATATAAATGTTATGTGCACGTGTAAACCAGGTCTCAATTGTATTAACCAGAGTAGCAGTTGCTGGCAGCTGAGATAAATCAACTATTTGCAAACCTCTGCCGGTACTTGTTCCCTCTGTAACAATGTAAGCATAAGTACTGTGTACTTTAATATCGCGCCAGATTGAATTAGGTCCCGGAATAAAAGCAACCTGAACCGGATTGGTCGGGACAGTAACATTTACAATGGATGTACCTATCTGGACTCCAAGTAAAGCATACTCGTTTCCTGAACCGTCAACATAACCCCAGATATCATTATATCCTGCAGAAGGGTATTGATTTAAGTTACTTAACAATGTTACGTTATTCTGTGCAATTATAATACTTGCTGCAAAAAGAATAGTTAAGAGAGTTTTCATCATTTCCTCTTGATTAATTGTTTTGTAAATATATTTATATCGAAAAAAATAAAATGAGCACTAGCATTTAGAAAACTAATGCAGAAAAATTTCGTTATATATTTTTTATTATTTAAGAAACAGTACTTTAATAGCTTCTGAATTTAATTCAGAAGAAACCAGTATGAAATAAACTCCAGAGGGAAGAATCTCCCCTGATGTATTATCTCCATACCAATAAAAGTAGTTTGTACCGGCAGGCATATAGTCATTATGCAAAGACTTAACTTTTTCTCCGAGCGCATTGAATATTTCAACCGTCGTGAAAATAATTTCTTTAGTAAATATTCTGATTTGCGTACCGGGATTGAAGGGATTTGGAAATACTTCGAGCTTATAATTAACTGGTATAGATTCCCGGTCAGCAACACTTGTTATTTCAGAATTTATGTAAAAATATAAACCACCTTTAACATTTCCAAGGAATAAATCTAAATCAGTATCATTATCTAGGTCTGCAAAGTATGGGAAAGTACTTCCGCCAAAATTGTCCGGGATAAATTTATTTGTAATCAGAGTCCAGACTGGTGAAAGATTGTTGCCATCATTTCTGAAATAAAATATTTCACCATTTCGGCTGCCGGAAAACAAATCAATCTTTCCATCTTTATTATAGTCAAATAAGAAAGGTGTGCTGTTATCGCCGATGTCTAATAAGCCAAAGTAAGAAGGATTTGAAGTGAACTCGAATGTCGTTGGGTTTCCGGTGTTTTCATAAAAATTAAATCTGCCGTTGAATCCACCTATCACAAAGTCAAGATCACCATCACTTTCAACATCAAATAAAAAAGGAGTTGAACTTGAGCCGACATCAATTTCCTCTCCAAGATTGTTGAGCAGTGTTATCCCGATTGTAAACGATGGCGAAGAAGGAGTTCCGCTGTTTATATAAAGTTGGATTGTACCATTAAGCCTGCCAACTAAAAGGTCAACGTCACCATCATCATCAATATCACCAAAAGCCGGTGATACGCTAAGATCGCTTGTTATGTTAAAGAAAGATGAATCGGAATAGTAGAATGATGGATTTGAAATTGTTCCGGTATTTTCTAGAAAATGAATTGAACCAATTGGATTATTAAGCGAGCCTATGAACAAATCCAAATCTCCATCATCATCAATATCAACAAAAACCGGAGCGCTGTTGTTTCCAACATCAAGTGTTTTTAGAAAATCAGTTGTTCTTAAAATATGATTTGCAGATTGCGAACTTCCTGAATTCTCATAGTACATTATTGATTGAGGCACGGTCGGATCATAAAGCACTGAAACGAATAAATCAAAATCTCCGTCTGAATCAATGTCCGAAAACCTTGGCATATTGAAACCACTTGTGTTAACACTGTCAGAATTTATGGGGTAGATATCAGAAATTCTTTGCATATCAGGTGAAAAAGGTGTGCCCTGATTTTCAATAACATAAAGACTATTACTGAAAAAATCTCCCCAGAATAAATCAAGATCTGAATCGTCGTCAATATCAATAAAATCGAGTGAACTGGCGCCGTGCAGCATGTTAAAAGGTTTCGTTCCGATTATCTGGAGGTTTTGCCAGAAATTTGTAATAAATTTAAAACTGAAATCAGTGGTTGAACCTATATTTTCATAAAACGTCAAGGTACCTGCAGAATTACCGCTGATAAAATCGTAATCTCCGTCAGCATCAATATCAACAAAAATCGGATTGCTTCCGAACTCGCTGTAAATCGGTTCACCTTCGTTATCTCGAACGGTGTCTTGAGCAAGGTTGAATAAAGGAGAAGAGATGCTACCAGCATTTCTGTAATAAGAAATCTGGTCATTATTGCTTGTGAAATAATCAAGGTCACTATCATCATCGATATCAACAAAGTAAAACCAATTTAGAAAAAATAATCCGTCAGGATTTGAAAGTGAGTATTCAAAGTTCGGATTAAATTTTGAACCTGTATTTTTAAACCAGCCAAAAGTTTTATCACTATCAAGATAAAAAATATCAAGGTCACCATCATTGTCTATATCCACAAACTGATGTTCAAGATTATTATGACCGCCACTGAAAATATTTTTTATTAATCCCTGAGCGTCACTTACAGGAATTGTGTTCAACTCTCTGTGAAATGGTTGAGAATAAATTTCAGTTGCAGCAATAAAGAGAATGAGAAGGGTAGCTATTCCCGGTATTTTATTTCGTAAAGACAAGTATCTCCAATTATTTTGAAAGGTTCAATTCTTAAATTCTCAATATCTTTTTCTTTAGTCTGAATTGATCTTTCTATGATCATAAAACAATTTGTGTGAAGGTATTTATTCTTTAAAATATTTCCAACTACATTATAAATATCATCCTTAAAGAAGGGAGGATCAGCAAGAATTAAATCATACTCAACAGTTGGCTTCATTAAAGAAAATTTTATTGCCGGCATTTTAAATATTCTGCATCTTTCATTAACCTGCAGCAGTTGAATGTTTTCTTCAAGATTACGATAAATAACTGAATTCTTTTCTACAAAATGAATTTCTTCCGCACCTCTGCTGAGACATTCAAAACCCAGCGCTCCTGAGCCTGCATAAATATCCAATACTCTTATTCCTTCGAAAGAGATTTTGTTATTAAGTATATTGAAAATTGTTTCTCTTACTCTTTCGGTTGTAGGTCGGACGAGTTCTGATTTTGGAACATTGATAAATCTTCCCTTTAAATCTCCTGCAGTAATTCTTAATCTCATCAGTAAATTTTAATTGAAACGTGAAGCAATAGCTGTTGCAGAAGTAAATGAACTGAACTGTTCTGCCGAAATTTCTGAAATATGAAACCCGGATTTTAATCCTACAATGTTAAAAGGATTAACTTTTTCAAACTCAAGTCCGGTGCCCTTCTGTAAATCGTAAAGTAAATCACCACCGATATCTTCTCCGGTCAGAACTGCAGATCGCAGTCTTTGTGTTGCAGTTCCCTTTATATTTTCCAGGGAAATTTCATTGATAATCTTATTTATAAACTCATCATCTTTTTTTTGAAAAGCTTTTACATAAGCTGGCTTTGAATCAATATTCAGGAAAAGCGTTATTGAATTTCTTGCGTTATAAATATTAACAGTCAATGAATTACTGTCTGAAAGATGATAAGTATTGATAAAGCTGTTGGCAGCTATCGATGCATTGTCCACTAGTTTTGGAGTAAGGTTATTATTCAGGCAAAATTTTTTTATGAGAATCAGATATTTTTTATTTAATCCTACAACGATTGCATTATTTCTTCCGGGCAGCAGGCTGTTATCAAGGTCGTAGAATTTAATTGCGAGGTCTTCAACAGGAATAAAAGGGAAAAGCTGTGAAATTTCCCAGTTGAATTCTTCTCTGATTTCTTTCTGATTCAGGCTTGCATCGTAAGGCAGCTGGAGGGTGATAAAGAGTTCCGGCGGTAATGTGAATGAAACATTAGTACTTGAAATCGGATTCCTGATTTTAATTTCATCGAATGCAGTTTGAAGCTGTTCTAACAAACGGGCTTCATTGTTACCCTCAAAATTAATCAGCGGACTTATAAAAGTTTGACCAATATTACAAATCTTTATCTGGTCTGATATTTTTTCTACTTCTACAAATTGAAGCCATGAATTCGTCAGATTAATACCAGCACATCTGATATCATTCATTTATCCGGAATTACTCCCAGGAGGAAGTATTTTTCAGAGCATCGTTGCGAAGATCGCCGACAGTTCCATAACCATCAGGGTCTTCGAGATAATATTTTGTGCCAAGAATCCGAACAGTATCAATTTTAACAACAGCACCTTTTCTGTTGATTGTAGTATCAATCGAGATTGAGGTGTCTATCTGAAGAATGTAAGGTTGAAAAGATTTTGGGGAGAGTTTTAAACTTTCCGGAGTAAATTCACCGTGTGATAATGGTTTAAAGGGATTGGCTGGTCTCATAGTCAGAGAATCAAAAGAATTAATCACACTATCAACAAACTTATCTGTTTTAACAAAACTAATGAGCTTATCAAGATTATCTGTATAATTTCCGAATTTCTTTTGAAATAATATTTCAGCTGCTTTAATATTATTCATCCTGAGTCTTGATTCAGTTTTCCAGAACCTGTCCTGCTCAACAGCATTTTTAGGATCTATAATTGCGACCTTAATAAGAATTATAGTGAGAATTGCAATTACAAGGTAAAGTGCAGCGTGAATATACCAGGGATCGCCTGTTTGAGATTTCATCATTCCTCCGGAAAAATTTTTTTTGTTTGCTTAGTCAATATATAAAAACTTTTTAATTTTGTTAAACTTAGCTTCACCTATTCCCTTAACATCCATCAGTTCTTCAAGTCTCTTAAATTTACCTCTATCGGTTCTTAACTCAATAATTTTTTCTGCTGTTTTTTCTCCGATTCCGGGAAGCTTTACTAATTCGGTTATTCCTGCAGTATTAATATTTATGCTTTTTTCATTCAAAGCAGAAATATCTTTTTTAACATAAGCGATTGTATCTGATAGTTCCAGAACTCTTTTCTTAATCTCTAAGTTATTGTTCAGTAAAGAATCATCAGGATCATATTCAGGGTCAATACCTGAATAAATTGCGAAAAGGCTGTCTTCCTTTGAGTAATCAATGTATTTATAATCTGTGCCGTTATCTTTCTTGATGAACTCTACATAAACAAACCCGATTATAAATAAACCTGCCAGATAGAGAATTACAACTGTTTCAGTTTCTGTAAAACCAATTTTTTTGGATAATTTTTCAAACATCAAACAAAAAATTAAATGCTTAAAATCTGACAGTTAAAGCTGTCCCATCCTGATTGACGGAAGTAAATATTAACCAATCACAATCCAAATTTGCTGAAAAAATTTTTCTTTTCAGTTTCAGATGATGCTTTAATATTTGGCATCTCAGAAAGCTGCTTAAGTAATTCTTTTTCTTTAGAGTTCAGCTTTTGAGGTACAGCAACATTAATTCTTACAATCTGATCTCCGCTTCCTGAGTAGTTGAGATATTTGATACCTTTTCCTTTCATCTTCAATAATTTGCCGGGCTGAGTTCCCGGATCAATCTTAAGCAATGCTTTGCCGTTGAGAGTCGGTACTTCAACATCGGCACCGAGCGCAGCCTGTGGAAAAGTCAGAAAGAGATTATAAACAATATCGTATTTTTCTCTTATAAAATGTTCGTGAGGAATTTCCTGAAATACAACAATAATATCTCCCGGTTGACCACCGCGTTTACCTGCGTTGCCTTCTCCCTGCAAAGTCATATAATTTCCATCTTCAACACCTGCAGGAACATCAATTTTAATCGTTACTTCATCTTCAACTCTGCCGTCACCGGAACATTTTCTGCAGGGCGAATCAACTACCTGTCCTTCACCGTAACAATTATGGCAGGCGGTTATATTTACAAATTGACCGAAGACTGATCGGGATACAGTTTTAACTTCACCCGCACCATTACAAACCGGACAGGTTTTTAATGAAGTCCCTGCTTGTGCACCGGTTCCGTTACAATCGCTGCACTTAACCTGTTTTCTGATTTTTAATTTTTTTGAAGTACCTGCAGCTATTTCTTCAAGTGTGAGTTTTAATGTTACTCTTAAATCAGAACCCGGAGTACCGGCGCCACGTCTTCTTGATCTGCTTCTCTGACTTGAGCCAAAAAATTCATCAAAGATTGACGACCCGCCAAAAATATCCGAGAAATGAGAGAAAATATCGTTGACTGACGAAAAACCTTCTGAACCAAATCCGCCTCCTCTTACTCCTTCGTGACCAAAGCGGTCATAATTGTTTCTTTTTTCATCGTTACTTAGGATTTCATAAGCTTCAGCAGCTTCTTTGAATTTATCTTCTGCCGATTTATCTCCGGGGTTTCGGTCCGGATGATATTGCATTGCCATCTTTCGATAAGCCTTTTTTATTTCCTCCTTCGTAGCGTTACGAGTTACACCAAGTACTTCGTAGTAATCCCGTTTAGTCATTTACTTTATTTCTCTGTTTCTGAATTTGACTGTGCAGAACCTTCAGTTGAAATCTGATTATCTTCTGAAGGTGAATCTTCACTGACTATAACTTTTGCATGTCTTATAACTTTATCACGATAAAGATAACCTGATTCAACTTCTTCTAGAACAGTATGCGGCGGAACGGAATTGTCTTTTCTTTGCATCAGTGCATCGTGATAATCAACATTAAATGGTTGCCCTTTTGTTTGCATTTTTTTTACGCCCTGTTCATTCAACAACTTAAGAAGTTTTTCATAGACTAATTTAATTCCTTCTTTTACTGCATTGCTGTTGTCAATATCTTCGATGTGTTCCATTGATCTTTCAAAGTCATCAACAATAGGGAGAAGTTTGGTTATAAAAGATTCCGCTGCATAATTAATCAAATTGAACTGATCATTTTCGGTTCTTCTTTTATAGTTTTCAAACTCTGCAGCTTTTCTTAAAAATTTATCCTGCCATTCTTTTACCTGTGCTTCAAGTTCAGCTATTCTGGTTTCTGATTGATCGATTGTTTGTTCCTCTTGTTCAGGAAGTTCTGATTTAGTTTCTTCCTGCTCTGATATTTTATTTTCTAAATTCTGATTTTTATCTTTTTTAAGTTTTGACATAATGCATCAACTCCTTTTTTAATTAACGTGATTTTATATGTTCGGATAAAACTTTAGCGAGATAATCAACAATAGCTACAATTTTAGAATATTCCATTCTTTTGGGCCCTATAATACCAAGCGTTCCGCTTGTTTCACCGAATTTGTATTCCTTGCTGACAAGGCTGTATTCTTTTAGTTTCTTTTCTTTGTTTTCACTTCCTATAGAGATATAAACTTCTTCTTTTTTTGATTCAGAAGATTTTTCCATGATATGAATAATGACGTCTTTGTCTTCAATTAGCTCGATAATACTTTGAAAATTTTCAGGGTTTTCAAATTCAGGCTGCTGGATAATATTTTTTGCACCTGTTACTATTAATCGGTCAGATTTTATATCGTCTTTAAAAAGCTTGTCAACTGAATCAATAAACAGTCTGATTATCGGTTTCTGATCTTCATCAACATTTACAAATCTTTCCTTAAATGTATTTCTGATTTCTTCAAGGCTTAATCCGGATAATTTTTCGTTCAGAAGCGATTGCACAGATTCTATCTGAGATTCTTTCATCTCAGTATCGAGTTCCATCGTAATTGTTTTAACCAATCCGGATTTAATACTTATTACTACAAGTATTCTTGTTGAGGTTAAACTAATAATCTGAAGTTTTCCGAGTATTCCGGATTCAAGATTTGGATAGGTAACGCAGGCTATCTGCTTTGTTATCGCGCTCAAAAGCTTTGAGGTCACTTTAACAAGATCGTCAGCTTCGTCAGCAATCTGGTTTAAACTACTATCAATTAATTCTTTTTCCTTGGAGTTTAGTTTTTCAACGTCCATCAGGGAGTCAACATAGTAACGATAACCTTTATCCGTAGGTACTCTTCCTGCAGAAGTATGCGGGTGATTAATGTAACCGGAATCCTCAAGATCAGCCATAATATTCCTTACAGTAGCCGGTGAAAAACCGATATCATACTTCTTGGTGATATTTCGTGAACCGACCGGTGTAGCAGTTAATATAAACTGCTGCACGATCGATCTGAGTATAGCTTTTTCTCTTGGATTTAGTTCTTCAGTGTCCATTTTCTAATTGATATTACATAAAATCAAGGCGCAAATATATCAAATTTAACCCAATTTTTGCATCCATGAGATGATGTAGTTTTTATTAAGTCTCACAAGAAGCACATTGCTTAAATAAAATTATACTTTACATGTTAAACCGATTATTTTGAATAAGGAGGCTTAAGTGCTAATTTTTCATCGGGAAATTTTAAACTTCGTTATCATTGATTAAAGGGAATAAATCTTGACTAAAAAATATGAAGAGGCTGGTGTAAGTATTGAAGCAGGTGAAAAAACTGTTGACAAAATAAAAGCTTATGCTAAATCAACTTTTAATAAAAGTGTTCTTACGGATATTGGAATGTTCGGTGCTTTCTTCCAGCCTGATTTAACTCAGTATAAAGAGCCGGTTTTGGTTTCAAGTGTTGATGGTGTTGGTACTAAACTAAAAATTGCAATTGAGATGCAAAACCATGATACGATTGGACAGGATTTAGTAAATCACTGCGTGAACGATATTGCAGTTTGCGGTGCAGAACCTCTTTTCTTCCTGGATTATATGGCTTTCGGGAAACTTGATCCTGAAGTTGCTGCCGAAATCGTAAAAGGATTTTCAGTTGCCTGTAAAGAGAATGATTGTGCACTCATCGGTGGCGAAACTGCCGAGATGCCCGGTGTGTATCAGAAAGGTGATTATGATTTGTCAGGAACGATTGTAGGCATTGTTGACAAATCAAAAATAATAAAAGGAGATGGTATTCTTGCCGGTGATGTATTGATAGGTATTCCTTCTTCAGGGCTTCATACTAATGGATATTCACTTGCCAGAAAAGTTCTGCTCGAAAAATATAAACTCAATGAAAAAATTCCATCGCTTAATAAAACTTTGGGAGAAGAATTACTAACTGTCCATCGTTCATATTTTAAACTGATAAAAGTGATGAAAAGTAAAATTAATATTAAAGGAATGTCACATATCACCGGTGGTGGGATTATCGGAAACACAAAAAGAATTTTACCAAAAGGATTAAAACTTAAAATTGAATGGAGTAACTGGAATGTTCCTGCAATATTTAAATTGATTCAGGATGCTGGTAATATAAGTGATGAAGAAATGAGGGAAGTTTTTAATCTGGGAATAGGATTAGTTTTTGTTGTTCCAAACAGTAATGCAGAATCTGCACTGCAGTTAACCAGAGAATTAAATGAGCAAGCTAAAATTATTGGTGAAGTAAACTAAAAACCTGAAGCATCAAATAATGACCAATGACCAAATCCCAAATAATTAAAAAATTAAGTTTGGATTTTAACAATTTTGAATTTGACTCTTGTTTGAGTTTTATTTTTTGCAATTTTAGATTTCCGGCGATTATTAATCATTAAAAAACTATGTTTATAGACACACACGCACATCTTTTTTATCCTAACTTTGATGGCGAGCTGGATGAAATACTTTCCAAAGCAAAACAGAACAGCATTGAATACATTCTCGTTCCTGCAACTGACTTGAAAACTGCAGAGCAGGTAATCGCGCTTTCACAAAAATATGAAATGATTTATGGTGCCGTCGGAGTTCATCCTCACGATACAAAAGACTGGGATTCTTCTCTCATTCCTAAAATTGAAAAGCTGGCAAAGAACAAAAAGATTGTTGCTATTGGTGAAATTGGTCTTGATTATTATTATGATTTCTCTCCCAAAGAAAAACAGATTGAAGCTTTTAAGGCACAAATTGACCTTGCATTAAAATTAGATTTACCTGTAATAATTCATAACCGTGATTCTGATGAAGATATGATGAACATTATCAGAAGTTATTGCGGTTCTGGATTGAAAGGTCAATTTCATTGCTTCAACGGTTCGCTGAAAGATGCAATGGAACTGGTTGGAATGAATTTTATGATTTCGTTCACAGGGAATATTACTTACAAGAAAGCAGACAACCTTCGGCAAACTCTTCAGCATATTTCTCCGGAAAATTTATTGCTTGAAACTGATTCACCATTTATGACGCCTGTTCCACACAGAGGAAAAAGAAATGAACCATCGTACGTAAAATTTGTTGCTGAAAAAATTGCTGAACTTCATAAGTTAAGATTAGAAGATGTTGCACGGATAACTTCATTCAATGCATTCAGAATATTCGGAATCGGAAATAAACCTGAAACAGCATACACTTACAAACTTGGTGATTCACTTTATATAAATGTAACCAACCGCTGCAATGCTCACTGTGTTTTTTGCCAGAGAAAAGAAAAACCTTTTATCAGAGGTTATAATCTTGGAATGGAAAGAAGCGAAGAACCTTCTGCTGATGTTTACATAAAAGAAATCGGAAACCCGAAAGAATACAGTGAAATTGTTTTTTGCGGATACGGCGAGCCAACTATAAGATGGGAAGTAGTTAAAACTGTTGCAAAGTATGTGAAAGATAACGGAGGACGGACACGATTAAATACGAACGGACACGGCAATATAATCAACAAAAAAAATATTATTCCGGAAATGAAAGGTTTGATTGATGTGGTATCAATCAGTCTGAACACATTTAATCCGAAACAATATTCGGAACTTGTTGGCGTAGAAACTTCTTATTTTGATGAGATGCTTGACTTCGCAAAAAAATCTAAACCATTTGTTAAAAAAGTGGTGATGACAATAGTTTCGATTGATGAAGTTGATATTGAACGTGCACGTAAAATTACCGAAGAGGAAATTGGTGCAGAATTCAGAGTAAGGGAATATTTCTAAATGGAAAATGGACGATGGAAAATTTGAAAAGATTTCATTTTGGATTTAAACCATTCCTTAAGAATCGTTTTATAAAAGTTATCATTATCTCCCAATTCATTCTTTTCAACAATAATACTTTCTCTCAATCCGAAATCCAAAATCCAGAATCCGCAATCCGAGATCTGGAATCCGGTATCAATAAGATTATCAGCGATCCATTTTTCGAACGAACTACAGTTGCAATTGATATTTTTGATTTAACAGACAGCATCCCGCTCTTCAAAAAAAATGAAAAGCTTTTGCTTCGTCCTGCATCGAATATGAAACTTCTTACTTCTGCTGCTGCATTGATTAATCTCGGAGAGTATTATTCTTTCAGGACAGATCTGTATCACACTGGTGTAATTGATGATGAAATTTTGTACGGGGATATATTTGTTGTTGGTGGTTTCGATCCAGATTTCACACTTGCAGATTTGGATTCACTTGTTGGTGTAATTAAATCCCTCGGTATAAAAAAGGTCACAGGAGGAATTTATGGCGATGTGTCAAAAAAAGATTCAATGTATTGGGGAAAGGGCTGGATGTGGGATGATGATCCTGAACCTTCCGCACCATATCTGAGTTCGCTGAATATAAATGATAATTCAATCTCAGTTTTAGTTGAAGGAGAGAAAATAGGGACGCCTGCAAAAGTAACTTTAATTCCGGAAACCGGTTTTGTTACAATTGAAAATAATTCGGTTACTGTTTCTGAAAACGAATCCAATAATTTTTTAATCACACGTGACTGGGTAGGAGGAAATAACCGAATTATTATAAATGGTGAAGTAAGAAAATCTTCCATTGTTGACACATCAGAACAAATGTCAGCCGTAAATCTTCTCCGTCCTGAAAAATATTTTTTAACGCTTTTAAAGGAGCATTCTGAAAAAGAGAATATTTATATTGAAAAGGAAATTGATTTAAAGCGACTACCTGCCAACTCAATTTATCTTGCAACTATTTACAGGAGTATTGATACTGTACTTTCAGTATTGAATAAAGAGAGTGATAATCTGAATGGCGAAATGCTGATCTATGCAATGGCTTATGAAGATTCAGGAGCACTTGCTTCTGCTGAAGACGGGCTTGCAGCAGTAAAAAGATTAATTGATTCAGTTGGTTTTATTTCTGATGACTATTCAATTGCTGATGGTTCCGGTGTCTCGCATTACAATCTCGTTTCCGCTGAACTTATTCTGGAAACTTTAAAGTATATGTATTATCGAAAGAAAGATTTGTTCTCTTTATTTTACAATTCATTAGCAATTGCAGGCGTTGATGGAACTCTCAAGAACAGAATGCAAAACACTTCAGCAGAGAATATTGTTCATGCTAAAACCGGAACTCTGAACGGAGTCAGCAATCTTTCAGGTTATGTAACAGCAAAGAATGGTCACTTGCTTGCATTTTCAATTATGATTCAGAATTTTGTGGAAGAGTATTCCAGAGCAAGAAGCTTCCAGAATAAAATTTGTGAGTTGTTAGCTGAGTTTGAATAAGCATCGAGCAACCTTCGAGGTTGCAAATCCTTTTACGTCTGTAAACCTCGAAGGTTTAAACGGAACTAACGTGTTATTAACATGAAAAACTTTTTTGTTTATAAAATTTTTACGCATCCATTTGACCCGGATTTACTTTCCGGAGTAATGTGGGAGTTTGAAATCACTGGACTCCTTGAAAACGATAATTACATTTCAGTATTCACTTCTGATAATTCCCCGGCTAATGAAGAACAGTTTAAAGCTGTCCTGATGAAGTTAAAAAATGAAATGCTGATTGAGTCATTCAGAATCGAAAAAGAAATAATCGAAGATAAAAACTGGAATGAACTCTGGGAAAAGAGCAGGGAGGTGATCAGAGTTTCAGAAAAGATTTTAATAAAACCAACCTTTAAAGATTATTCAGCGAAACCTGGCGAAATTGTTTTGACAATTGATCCGAAAATGTCATTTGGTACCGGTGAACATCAAACTACTAAATTGGTTTTAAAATTGCTTGAGAAGTACGTCAGCAAAGGAATGAAGGTTCTGGATGTTGGCTCTGGAACAGGAATACTGGCAATCGCTTCAATTAAACTTGGTGCTTCAAAAGCTGTTGCAGTTGACTTTGATGAGATATGCCTGATTAACTGCGAAGAGAATTGTGTTTTGAATGGGGTAGAAGATTCAGTTGAAATAATTACGGGTGAGATTGATGATGTAAATGAAAAAGATTTTGATTTGATTCTTGCGAACATACAGAAAAATGTTCTGCTTGAGATAACCGAAAAAATAAAATCAAGATTGAAGAGAAACGGAATAATAATTCTTTCAGGTTTGCTGGAATCAGATAAAATTGCAATCGAAAAAAAATATCATTCACTTGAATTCATAACGGAACAAGTTGAACAGATGGATGAGTGGATTGCAATTGTTTTCAGCGCAAATAATAAAGGGTAACCCTGAATGAGTTACCCAATCATTACGCTCACAAAAAATTTATTCATAATTGATTCTAAGTACATCGTAAGCTAACTCATAGTCGTAGCAGTCATAAGCATAAATATCATAAGTACCTCGTTTGTAAAAAGTTATTTTTTTCCAGAACCAGCTCCAGTTGTACTCTGTATCAACATAAATTGTATTATCATAATCTCCGTTTCTGTAAATCACAAAACGTACTGATTTACAATCCACTTCATAAGGAAGTCTGATTAAAACATACAGGTAACCACCATCGGGCGGTATTGTAAAAGAAGTTGCTTCGTTTATCGGATATCCGTCTTCGTCAACTCCTTCACAAAAATACATTGTTTGTGCGTTGACTGCCGAGATAAATAGCATAAATGTAAGTATTGAAACTAATGCTATTCCTGATCGGGTTTTCATTTAACCTCCTGTTTTATTTTTGAAAAATGAAGTTGCGATTCAAGTTAAATGCCAATGAACTAAATTGAATGGAAGTTTAATATTCAGGAATTTATTACAAAATTCATATCTGTTTCAGGATTAAACCGGAAGAATAGTTCTTAGCTGAGGCTAGTCATAGTAACATTTACAAGGTGGGAAATGGAACGCTGATAACGCAGATCAGGCTGATATTCGCTGATTTAAATCTGTGCAAATCTGCTAAATCTGCGTTACCTGCGTGCTATTCTCTTCTCTCATAAACTATCTCGCCATCAAACACTGTCATCTCAACTTCAACATTTTTAATATTTTCCGGATCGATGGTTAAAATATCATCACTCAACATAACAAAATCTGCGAGCTTACCAACTTCAATACTTCCTTTTATTTTTTCTTCGAATGAAGCGTAAGCTGCATTTAATGTATAACACCTGATTGCATCTTCAACAGAAATTTTTTCTGCGGGAATCCATCCATCTGGATTTTTTCCATCAACTGTTTGTCGGGTGACTGCAGCATAAATTCCGTAGAGTGGATTGAGTGGTGCAACTGGCCAATCTGTGCCGAATGCAACAACTGCACCGCTTTTCAGTAACGATTTGTATGGATGAGTTGCTTTAATTCTTTCCGGACCGATTCTTTTCTATGCCCAAATTCCGTCATCAATGCAATGATAAGGCTGGACAGATGCAATCACTCCGATTTCTGCAAATCGTTTTATGTCTTCTTTACGTAGATGTTGTGCATGTTCAATTCTGAATCTTCTTTCCCAGGGAGAATTCTGTAATTTAATTTTTTCATAAAGATCAAGCATAAAAGAATTTGCTTTGTCGCCGATTGCGTGAACACAAATCTGTAACCGGTTTCTGTCAGCATCAAGAGCCCACTTTTCGAGGCTGCCATTTGTAACAATATCAATTGCTAATCCTGAATTTGATGGATCCTGAAAATATGGTTCAAAGAACCATGCTGTGCTTGCACCGAGTGAACCATCAGCATAACCTTTCAACCCGCCGCGTTTAATTAATCCATCCTCGTTACCTGCTGTGACTCCTGCTCGTACAATATCTTCATATTTATCTATCGGCCAGATGGAAAATATTCTGCAAGTCAGGTTACCATCAGCCATTATTTTTTTGTAAGCTTCAAACTCATCGGGCTGAGTCATATCCTGAACGCTTGTGATGCCAAATTTTCTCGCTTCTTCAAGTGCACGGAGAGCGGCTTCAATATTTTCTTCAAGCGATGGCGGAGGAATTACTTTGAACACCAAATCCATTGCATTATCTTTTAATATTCCTGTTGGATTACCTTCTTCGTCTCTTTCAATTAATCCGCCTTCAGGATCAGGAGTGTCTTTTGTTATTCCTGCCAGCTCAAGTGCTTTTGAATTTGCGAGACCAACGTGTCCATCAATTCTGCTTACAAAAACCGGAGTGTTTTCTGTAAACGGATCAATCAATTCTTTTGTGGGAAGAGATTTATCCGGCCAGAGTTCGTGGTCCCATCTGCCGCCGGCTATCCAGGTTGAAGCCGGAAGACTTCTCTTTAAAATGTAAGACTGAATTATGTCAACAAACTCTTCTTTGCTGAGTGCCGGACGAAGGTTTATCCCGAGCAGGTAACTTCCTCCGCTAGTGAAGTGAAGATGACTATCGTTAAAACCGGGCAGCATAAGTTTCCCTTCAAGGTCAATTACTTCTGTTGAAGCATCAATTTGTTTTTTTGCTTCACGTGTTGATCCAACGAATTTAATTTTATTCCCTTCAACGATAACAGCTTCGGCGTATGGCTGGCTTTCATTTACAGTATAAATTTTCCCGTTGATTAAAGCTTTACGCAATGATTGAGCCATTGTGTCGTGAGTGAATGATTGCATGACTGCATGAACGAAAAATAAAATGAGTATTGATAAAGCTGAATGATTCATAAGAATTCCAATTAAATTTTGAATACTGCAATTTAAAAATCCAATGGACTTTTTACACCCATTCCAAGATTTTTTATTATGTGTGTATAAACCATGGTAACACGAACATCTTTGTGTCCAAGCAATTCCTGAACAGTTCTGATATCATAATTATTTTGCAGAAGATGTGTTGCAAAACTATGACGGAAGGTATGAGCACTTGCCGTAGGTTTTTCAACGGATGCTTTTTTCATTGCCTGTTTTATCGCTTTTGTAACTGTAGATTCGTGAAAGTGAAAACGAACCAGCCTGCCTTTTTCATTTCTGATTATTCTTTCAGAAGGAAAAACATATTGCCAGCCGAATTCTTTTGATGCATTCGGGTATTTTTCTTCCAACGCATAGGGAAGAATTGTTTCTCCCCGATTTTTTTTCAAATCATCAGAATGTAACAGACGACGCTTTTGAATTTGTTCTTTCAAGTGTGGAATTAATGACTGCGGAAGCAGAGTAACTCTGTCCTGTTCACCTTTGCCATCTCTTACAATAATCTGCTTATACTCAAAGTCAATATCTTTAACTCTCAGGCGAAGAGCTTCTGATAAACGAAGACCGGATCCGTAAAGCAGTCCTGTAATGAGTTTTGGCAGACCTTCCATATTCTGAATTATTGAATGAGCTTCTGCTTTTGTGAAAACAACCGGGATATGTTTAGGTTTTGTGGGGCGTTCAATATCATCTATCCAGCCAACGTCTTTGTGAATAATTTCTTTGTACAGAAAAAGTATTCCCTGCAGTGCCTGGTTTTGAGTAGAGGCAGAAACATTTCTTTCTACAGCAAGGTGATTCAGAAATTTCCGGATTTCATCCTTCCCAAGTTTTTCAGGGTGAGTTTTGTTATGGAAAATAATAAACCTTTTTATCCAGTTGACGTAAGATTCTTCGGTGCGTCTGCTGTAATGCATTGAACGCAGGTGAATCCTTACCTGATCGAGCAATTTTGGTTTTGCCGGAGTTGTGTTTGTATTCTTTATTTGCACTGATACTTAAATATTTTATTAGGAATCATTTAGTCCTAATATAAACGATTTTAATTGAAAATATGAAAAAAGTTAACTCAAAAGAAAATTTTGATTGACTAAGTAAAGGATAATAATAATATTAGGATTGAAAAAAACAGGAATTATTGCAAAGCGATTGTCTTTAATTCCTGATAAGTATTAGTTATATGTCATAAAACAATGCTCAGAAAAATTTTATTATTGATAATATTTTCTTTCATTTCAAATATTTATGGGCAAACTGACTTAGATTCTATAAAATGCAATTTGAATGTTTTACTTAAATTCAATAATAGTTTGGATTCAATTGATACTGATTTGGCAATAGGATTTTTTCAAACCTTTGATGAAAGTTGTGAAAATAAAGTTGAATATTCCGAATGGAGTAATGAACTACTATTTAAATTTTTAGAAAATGATCCTACTAAATTTATTCTTGTATTGTCAATTAAAGCTGGATATGATTTAGATTTTTTATTTAAAAATTTAGAATCACCCATACACGATAGTTTTAATTTAGAAAAAATGTATAGTGAAGTTGAAAACATAGATATGGATAATTATATAAAAGAAGAAGTATTAAAAAGAATTAATATTGCTAAGAGTAACAGATAAAATACCATATAACAAGCGCCTCAACCCGACCGCCATTTTAGTTTGGCGGAATTGAGAGTTATTGAAATTGTATTTTGGTTATAGTTTGTTGTTCTAAGTGTTCGTTCTAATTAATTAATTTACAAACCGCACTTTTGCTGACGCAAGTTAAGTGCAGTTTGTTTAATCATTGGCATTTGTGCTTCACTTGGCTTCCTTGTTATGGGCGGCGGGTTAGGC
>JACAFA010000146.1 GCA_013388525.1 Ignavibacteriaceae bacterium
AATTTTCCATATCCATACTCGCCGTAACCTTTGATTTCGCTGTTATCCGGCTTCTTATCAATAGTATAGAGTTTATAACCTGTGGCGACTATGATTGCGCCGATATCTTCTTCAACTATCGTATCCTGTTGATCAAAATCAATTGCGTCACGTCCGCAGACTTTTTTGCAAAGCTGACATTTTCCTGATTTAAAGTAAGTACAAACCGATCTGTCTATAACTGGAATATTCGGAACAGCCTGAGGAAATGGTACGTACATCGCCGGCCTTGTAGCGAGTCCTTCTTCAAACTCACTTAAAGCAGCTTTCTTTATCGGACATTTCTGAACGCATAATCCACAGCCTGTGCATAGT
This sequence comes from Ignavibacteriaceae bacterium, assembly GCA_013388525.1. Next base: position 355 of record JACAFA010000146.1, read on the forward strand.
TCCTCATTTATAGATCTCGCCTTTTTCCTGATTTTAACCTTGAAATTGCCGATGAACCCTTCAACATTTTCGACTTCGGAATAAGAGAGCAATTTAATTTTAGGATGCTGATAAACTTCAACCATTCTTGGTGTCAGGATACATTGCGAGCAATCAAGAGTAGGAAAAGTTTCTGAAAGCTGGCTCATATGACCGCCTATTGAAGGCTCTTTTTCGACGAGAATGACTTCGAATCCTGCATTTGCAATATCAAGAGCGGCCTGTATTCCTGAGATTCCGCCCCCGATAACCAATGCTTTTTTGGTAACGGGGACACGAATCGGAATAAGCGGTTCGTTGAATTTGACTCTTTCAACTGCAAGCCTCATTAAATCAATTGCTTTTTTTGTTGAAGATGTTACATCATCGTGAATCCAGGAACAATGCTCTCTGAGGTTTGCGATTTCAACCATATAAGGATTGATGCCGGCGGAACTGCAGGCCTTCCTGAATGTTTTTTCATGCATATGCGGTGAACAGGATCCGACAACAACTGCATCAAGCTTCTTTTCAATTATTGCCTGCTTGATCAGGTTCTGCCCGGGATCGGAACACATATATTTATAATCTTCTGAATGAACAACTCCGGGAAAAGATGAAGCTGCTTTTGCAACTGATGGACAGTCAACGGTTCGACCAATATTTTCACCACAGTGACAGGTAAATACTCCTATTCTCATAAAACTGCCTCCTTAAGAATTTTTTTCTCAAGAAGCGGAACAGGATTAATGAAATGGAGATTCAGACCTAATTTTGCAAAATCAATTCCCATTGCAATTCCAATTAATTGACTTAAATAAATTACCGGGGTTTGTCTGTGTGCCGTATAATGCCTGGAAATGTTTCTCTGACGCATGTCAAGATTTGAGTGACACATCGGGCATGCAACAACAATCATATCAGCTTTATGGTCGACTGCATCATCGAGAATATTTTTGCACAATTTTTCTACAATGTCTGTCCGCGCAATTGAATGAGCAGCACCACAACACTCGGTTTTCAGATTCCATTCAACAGCTTTTGCTCCACAGGCAGTTATTAATTCTTCCATCATTTTCGGGTTTTCTTCATCATCAAAATGAAGTAGATCATTAGGGCGCACAAGAAGGCAGCCATAATAGCATGCCAGTTTCAGTTCACTCAAATCAACTTTGATTTTCTCTTTAATTTTTTCAACACCGATCTTCTGGAACAATTGAATAATATTTACAACTTTAGTTACATCAACAAATTTATCTTCTATAAGATGTTCAACCTTTGTGCGGATTTTTTCATCGTATTTCATTTCGTGCTGTGAAGCGACCAGTCTGTTAAAACAAGCTGCACAGGGTGCAACCACATCTTCAAGGCCTTGTTTGGCTGCCTGAATCAGGTTAAGTGCAGGCAGTGCAACAGAAAGCAAGTGACTTGTTGTGTGAGCTGAAGATGCCCCGCAGCAGGACCAGTCATTAATTTCTTCAAGATCAATCTCGAGAAGTTTTAACACTTCTCTCAATGAATGATCAAATTCCTTTGCAGTTCCTTCAAGCGAACAGCCGGGGTAGTATCCTAATTTCATTGTTCGCCTCCGGTTGCCTTAATAATTATCTTCCTTATTTTTTCTTTTCCTTTCGCGTTATGAGGTTTTACTGAAATCTTTCCTTTAAGAAACATTTCAGGTGCAACATCAATATCCTGGAATAAATCACCCGAGCTTAGCTTATAATCCCGCACCAGCCCAAGTTCATAAGACCTGCCATGATTTTTTATCTGCTCAAGAAATGCTTTATGAAACTTTGCAATATTTTTTTGCGAAGGTTTTATTCCTTTTGTAATTGCAATTTCCCTGAGAGCATCCATGAATTTAGTCAGTTCAAAATTCTGCGGGCACCTGCTTGAACAACTCATACAGCTTGCACAAAGCCATATAGTGTCTGAGTTAAGTGCTTTATCATACATTCCAAGCTGAACGAATCTTACTATTCTATTTGGTGGTGATTCGACAAAATCTCTTACCGGACAACCGGCGGAACATTTTCCACATTGATAGCATTCATCAGGATTTTGTGATGTGATATTTAAAATCTCTTTTAATAGCGGATGTAAATTATTACCATGCATTTAAAACCTCTTGAGGGGTATATAGGGTGAGAAGCGTAAGTAGTACAAATCATTTCTGTAAAAAATAAATTCCAATTTGCATTTCAAACTTATCACCTGTGGTGAAGAATTACAATTAACAATTATGAATAGTAAATGATTGTGTAATAATGCCGGTTGTTAAGGAAATGCATTTATTCTTTCAAAAGAATAAAAAAATGAAGAAATCCAAGGGAGAGGATCTATTAAGCATTCAATCTGAAAAAAGAAATTTTTTTTAATTATGTAGTATTTATTAAAACATTCTTTTGCAAGATTTTTTGGAAAGAAAAAATCAGAAGTTAGCTGTTGAGAAGATTAAGTATCCTTTTGATCGGAGAAAAACTTTTTTATGAAAGACCGGTAAGCGGAAGCAAAATTCTTAATCCAAGCCAGATAAGAATTCCGCCAATCAAATCGAAAATAATTCCGGCGCGAATCATTTTAGTAATAGGAACTAAACCCGAACCATAAACAATTGCATTCGGAGGAGTAGAAACCGGAAGCATAAAGCCCCAGCTTGCGCCGAGTGTTGCGCCGATTGCAGGAGGAACAGGATTTAAATTTGCGGCGAGTGAAATAGAAATTATAACAGGTATAATCATATTAGCGGAGGCTGTGTTTGAAGTTGCTTCACTAACAAAAATAGAAATAAAAATTGCTGCTAAAGTTATTCCCCACATCGAATCAACTCCGCCAAATTCAAGCAAACCTTTTCCGATTGCCTCGGCCAATTTTGTTTCAAACATCAAATTGCCAAGAGACAATCCACCGCCAAATAAAATCAGTGTACCCCAATCAATTTTAACTGCTTGTTCCCATTCAATTGTAAATTTTCTTTCTTTCCAGTTTATTGGTAAAACAAATAACAATGAAGCTCCAACTATCGCAGCAACTGCTTCGGGGAAATAAGTGTTATAAGCTTTATAAATTGAAGAATCAGTTGAGAAAACAACAGCCAGGATTCCCGGAAGAATCCAAAGAAAAACCGTAACTGCAAAAGCAATCAAAGAATTTTTCTGTCCCCTGCTCCATAATCCTAACTTTTTTTTCTCATCAATAATGAATTCTGAAATACCTTCCAGTTTTTTTACCGAAGGCTTATGCAAATAAAACAGAATGAAGAACAGAGCAAAATACATCAGGATTAAAAGAGGAATTGAAAAACTCATCCATTGAAAGAATGGGATTTTAATATTCAGATATTTTTCAAGCATTGCCATACCAATAAGGTTTGGAGGAGTGCCAACCGGAGTACCAATTCCACCTGCGGAAGCAGCATATGCAGCCATCAACATTAGTCCTGTACTAAATCTGATATTCGCAGAATCAATTTCAGTTCCTGATTTTGCTTCAATCATCCTGTTGATTACTGAAATAATCCCGACACCTATTGGCAGCATCATAGCGGTTGTGGCAGTATTACTTATCCACATTGAAATAAATGCTGTGATTGCACCAAAGACGAATAAAATTCTTCCGGGTCTGCTTCCAATCCATTTAAGTGATAAAATGTTATATGCGAATCTTCTATCAAGACCATGAATTGACATTGATTTTGAGATGATAAAACTTCCAAGGAAAAGATAGATTAATGGATCTGCAAAAGGAATAAATACTTTTTTCACATCACCAACTCCGAAAATTACACAAAGCACAGCGCCCATTAGTGCACTTATCGGAATAGGAATAGGTTCGGTAATCCACCAGATAACAATCCATAACAAAATGGCAGCGAGAGTATGTGCCTGGGAATTAATATTCTGAAGCGGAATGAGGTAAAGAACAAACCCGGCAAGCGGACCAACAAATAATCCGGTTTGTTTTCGTATTCTTTCGAAATACTGCTCTGCAGGTGAGATAGTCTCCCCAATTTTCAGAAACTCTTCCGGATTGTTTATTATATTCATAAGATAAATCGTTGAATATGATTATCTGGCTCTGACTGGATTAAAAATAAGCATTTTACCTCATTGATGAATATAGTAAAAACAAAATAACAAATTTTTTCTCTCTGATTTTGAGCTATTAAATTCCAGTCTGAGGGAAGTAATTTCGATTACTTCGTTATGAGTGGTTCTAAATTATCTTTAACGTGATATCTTTTAATTTGAAGTTCATAGATGATACAGATGTCATTGCTTCACAACGGCATTCGCAAAAATTAAAGATGAAATAATATTGATGACTTTCTAAAAGTATTTTGGATAAATAAAAAAGGCTGCCTTTTAAGCAGCCTTTAACTTTTTTTTGAAAGATAACTTATTTAACCGGGTTTCCATCTTTATCAAGCAGAATCGGATCGCCAAAACCAAGACTCTTCAGCTTTTCAAACTGAGTAGCTTTATCACCTGCAATCAGGTAAATCATTTTATCAGTCTGAAGATATTTCTGTGCAAGCATTTTATGTTCATCGAGTGTCATTGCTGAAATTTGCTTCATTTCATTTTTTACATAATCATAAGGAAGATTGTATTTAACAATCTGATTAAGCATCCCGCGCAATGCACCAATCGTTTCAAACCTTAGCGGGTAAGCTTTCAGCAAAGCATCTTTTGTAAACTGCAGATCGCTCTCCGAAATTCCATTCCTGTATTTATTCATTTCATCTCTGAAAATTTCCACCGACTCAAGCGTAGCATTTGACTGAACACCGGCGGATGCCACAAAATATCCCGGCATTTCTGAACCCATAAAAGTTGTACGGGCACCATAAGTATAACCCTTTTCTTCTCTCAGAATCATGTTTACAATGCCATTAAAGCTTCCGCCAAGCTTGTAGTTCATAACTGTAGCTTTGAAATATTCAGGATCAGTATAAGCCGGGCCCGATGAACCGATTCTGATTTCTGATTGCTTCGCTCCGGGAAAATCGATGAAGTAACAGACCGGCGAAGTTATTTTACTGAAAGAGGCAGGAAGCTGAACGATCACGTCATTTTTCATCCATTTGTTTTCAAACGATTTGAAAATATTTATTGCATCTGACTGTTTAATATTTCCGGCAATTGTAATGTTCGAATTCTGTGGAGCAAAACTTTTCGAATAGTAGTTCTTCAAATCATCCATTGTAATTGCACTAACCGATTCTTCGCTCCCGGTAATACTTTTTGAGAGTATGTTATCATTACCAAAAATAAGTTTGCTGAAAACGAGCGAGGCAGTCATACTTGCAGAAGTTTTATTTCTTCTTATTCCTTCAGCAATTTCGTTTTTAAGTCTTTCAAATTCTTTTTCATCCCAACGCGGTTCAAACATTATTTCCTCAACAAGCTTAAATGTTTCTTCGAAGCGGGACGACAAACAATTGGCTCTGATTACAATCGCATCGTCAGATGTAAATACATTTATCGAGGCACCTAAATCTTCGATTGCCTGTTCAAGCTCGAGAGGGGTTTTATTCCTGGTTCCCTGCATCAACATTCTTCCAACAAGATTGGCTGAACCAACTTTACTAATATCATCAAGCAATAATCCTCCTTTTATCGAAACCTGGAAGTCAACAAGAGGAAGTTCAGTATGTTCGATTCCGAGCACTTTAATTCCATTTGATAATTGATTGCTCCAGATTTTTTGGTCTTTGAGTTCAGGATCAGCCCCGTTAACAGGCATCCTGGAGCGATCGAATGAAGAACTAATCTTTTCAACCTTCACCAGATTTTCAGGTTTGTTCCTTATCAAATTTTTTTCTTCCTCGCTGTAATTTTTAATATTATCACCGGGAACTTCGAACAGAGCTGCAGGCATTGCAGCAAGATCGGATTTGCCTTTTGGAACAACACTCAATAAAACATTCTTCCGATCTTTGATATACTGATTGTAAACGCGCCAAACATCTTCCATTGAAACATTGAGAGTATTGTTTAAATCCTGAGTAAGAAAATCGGGAGAACCAGCAAATATATTATATGATGCGAGCTGTTGAGATTTTCCGAGCACGCTTGAAATCCCATTGTAAAACTGAGTTTCTATCCCTGCTTTTGTTCTTGCAAGATCTTTTTCGGTAAATCCGTCTTTCTCAAATTTTTCGAATGCTTCAAAGATGGCGTTTTCAACATCATTAAGTTTAATGTCCGGAAAAGTTCTTACACGAATCCGAAACTCGCCAGAAATTTCACTGCTGTTATTAAACACACTTACTGAAGGTGCAAGTTTCTTTTCTTCTACAATGATTTTATAAAGAGGAGACTTTTTACCGCGCCCTATTAAATCTGCCAGAACTTCAAGCGCATAACTGTCTTTTGAATATTGTTCAACTGTCGGGAATAACATTATTAGTTCGGGTGACTGAGCAAAGTTATCCACATAATACGCTCTTTTAAAGTTATCGAGCTCAACGCGCATCGGCTTTAGAGGTTCAACGGCTGCCGATGATTTAATTTCACCGAAATATTTTTCAATCCATTTTTTTGTTTGCTCAACATCAAAATCTCCGGCAACAACCAAAGTAGCATTATTTGGGCCGTAAAATTTTGTATAAAAATTATGAACATCTTTCAAAGTGGCATTCTGTAAATCTTCAAGCGAACCAATTGTAGTCCAGTTATAAGGATGCCCTTCGGGATAAAGAAGCTTTCCGATTATATAACTTGTTTGACCATAAGGTTGATTATCATAATTCTGTCTCTTTTCATTTTGAACAACATTCTGCTGATTCAGGAAAGCATCATAAGTAACTGTAGGAAGCATAAATCCCATACGGTCGGCTTCAAGCCACAGAGCAAGTTCAAGTGCATTATTCGGAACAACCTCAAAATAAATTGTACCGTCCTGCCAAGTACCACCGTTTAAAGTACCACCGTTGCCCTGAATCAGTTTAAAGAACTGATCCTGCTGAACATGTTGTGATTCCTGGAACATAATATGCTCAAACAAATGGGCAAAGCCGGTTTTACCGGGAACCTCACGGTTTGAGCCGACGTGATACTGAATTGCAACCGCTGTAATCGGATCAGATCTGTCAACGTGCAAAATTACTTCAAGCCCGTTTGCAAGAGTGTATTTCTCATAATCGAGCTTGAAATCCGTTTGTGCTTTTATTATAAATGTTGAAATGATCTGTACGATAAAAAACAGGAAGAGAGATTTTTTCATCTGAATTTTCTCCTAAGACTTTTAGAAAAGATTTATTATAAGATTATATTCATTAATAACTAAAGAAATGAATTAATGACACCGATTTGTTTTCACGCAGATTGTTCACCTGGTTAAAAAGTATTTTACGAAATTCAACTGTCAGGATTAACATAAAAATCTGTTTCAAAGATAATGGTTTTTGGTTGTAATAATCTATTGAATAGTTTATAGCATATGACAATAAAAAAACCCCCGCCAGCTTAGCAGGGGTTCAGTAATAAACAGGACATCAAAAAAATTACTTATAGTTAGTATCATATGATACCTAAGAGAAGATTAAGTATTTTTAACTAATAATCTCTTGGAGGTATTTATGATATCTGTTAATTCATTTTCTGACAGACTCAAATCTAAGTCT
>JACAFA010000166.1 GCA_013388525.1 Ignavibacteriaceae bacterium
CAGTAGATGCAACCAATAAATTAAAAGCGATTCACGGCTTGCATCGAGCACAAATGATTGTATTGTATTCCTCCATTTGGCATAATACCAGCAAAGAGCAGTAAAAAATAAAACGTAGCCAAGTCTTTCAATAAAAAATACCGGGTTAGGAAGAATGGATGTTAAAGAACCGGGAAACAATCCTGAGTAAAAAAAGTGACCGGATAACAGCATTTCAATTCCGGTGAAAGTTGTTGCTTTTATAAACTTTTCTTCTTTGTCATTTGATGCCGCATCTAAAAAGTATTTTGAGAAGATTGCACCAGAGAGAATAAAATTTATCCACGGGAAAACAGGAAAGAGTGAACCGTTTAACCTGTTAAAGTAATTTGCAAATACAGGATGAAGATAGTCCGTAAATTCTGTCTTCCAGAAAATTGGAGAGATTGCGGCCACAATAATTGTCAGTCCGATTAAAATATAATGATAAATTTTATCTGACCGGAAAATCAGTCGTAATATAAAAAGAACAAGCAACCCAACGCCGATGCACTGAAGCACATCAACAGCAAAAAAGCTCTGAAGCTGTTCGGGAGTTGATTTGTTGATGATCTTTGATAGGGATTTGAACGGAAGATGAAGCGCGTAACCAATCAGAATAATTGAAATTATTCTCCAGAGTTTTTTCCAGAACGGAAGTTTAAACTTCCGCATATCATCCAGCTTGCTGCCGGAAGAAATCTCAAATACAAAACCGGATACAAAAAGAAATGCTGGAGCTATTAATCCGTTTATGAAAGAAACAACACTGAACCATCCTGTCTGTTTTAAATCGGGAAGCAGGAAAGTGTTAAACACGTGCGGTTCGATCATAAGTATAATTGCCCAGCCGCGAAGCAGATCAATAAATGTATATCGGACTATTTCTTTCATAGCGTATTTTTTTATTCAACGCTTAAAATTAACAAAATAAATCAACCAATGTGCTTTGTCTTCACGGACGCTACGTGAAGAATTCTTATTGAATTTACACAAGCGTAATGTCATGGTAAGACTTAAGAAAAAATAACTACGATTGCGAATTGGCAAACAAGAATCAAAAAATTTTTCTCAACTGAGGGAAATAATTTTTTCCGATTCGGAAATGTTTGTACAGCACCAAATAACAATTTTACTTCCTGACTTTATATTCACTCGCTTTTTCAATTTAATTTACAGGAATAATTTTTGCCGTTTAAATACTGGCATTCCTCCCGGCGTAATTTTAAATTAAGACTAAATAACTATTAGTTTTTAGGAGAAGAAAATGAGACGGGCAATAATTGGTGTATTAGTAATTACTTTTGGCTTACTGCTAACAGCCTGCAACACAACCGAGCCGCCGCCGGATGGACAGGCAATAACCTTAAAGCTTGAAGACGCAAGCTGCACTGAAGCGTGGATTGAATTAACCTCCACTAACCTCCAACTACCAACAACCATAACTCTGAAACAAATTGACCCGGCTGGTGATACAAAATCTCAAATCTTAAATCTCACTTCTAAGGACTCGTTACTCTATATTGATTCTCTATTACCCAATAAGAACTACCAGTATCAAGCATCCAGCATCCAGCATCAAGTATCCAGCAACGAGTTAAGCGTTACTACTATGGACACCACCAGCCACAACTTCACGTTTGAAACTTTTACATTTGGCGAGCACAGCAGCAGTGTGCTTTACGATGTTGCAATAATTGATGAAAATAATGTTCTTGCGGTTGGAGAGATTTATATGAACGATTCTCTCGGGCAGCCAGATCCAAATGCATATAATATTGTACGCTGGGATGGTAGTGAATGGAATATCGGAAGAATAGCATTTACAGGTGGTTGTCACATTATTTATCCTCCAATCCGGGCAATTTGGGCATTTTCAGAAAATGATATTTGGTTTGCATCAGGTGGCAGTTTGGTGCACTATGATGGAATTGAATATTATAATGATTGCAGTATGAATTCTATAATAACTCCACCTCTAAATAAAATTTGGGGAACATCGAGTAATGATCTTTACGTAGTTGGAAGCAATGGTACAATCATAAGATACAACGGTAACCTGTGGTGGAGAATGGGAACCGTAACTACGTTGGATATAATAGATATTTGGGGAGATTTTAATTGGGGACTCGAGTCAATTGAAGTAATAGCTGTGGGCTCAAATTTATATTCGGGATATGATCGAATTATTATCTTCATTAATAATAATGGACTTGAGATACTCGATGATGAAGATATAAATTTTCCGTTAAGTGGTGTCTGGTTCATAAGCAAAAAGAAATACTATGTTGCTGGTAGCGGGATTTATGAGAGACACAACTTATATGAAAGCAAGTGGCAAAATGGACCTCTGGATATAACTAATTACTATATTTTTGGAATCAGAGGAAATGATGTTAACGATATTGCGGCAGTTGGGGGTAATGGGGAGGTAATTCATTTTAACGGATTTTCTTGGAAAAGCTTTTTAGAAAAAACTAAACTTAATTATGGAAATTACTATGAAGTTAGTATTAAAAATGATGTAATCGTATCTGTAGGTCAGGATTCACCTCAAGCTGTTATTACACTTGGAAAAAGATAAACTTACAAAGAAAGGATTAAGAATATGAATAAATCACCACCACTATTTATAAAATGAGCAGTGATGTTGTAGCACCACTGCCCATAAATGCAGACAAATTAGTCATCCAATTACTCACCAAAGTGAGTTATGCTTTTTTGTTTGCACATGAAAAATAAACAATAGAATTAAAAGTTCATATTTAAAATTATTGGAGATTAAAAATGAAAACATATGTCAAAATATTATTTATTATAACTTTATTTTCCTCCACTCAAATTGTGGCTCAAGGTCCTTATACTTATGGACCTGTTTTCGAAGATCTCTTCACGTCACAATGGAAAATAGATGGTCAAGTTTATGGTTGGGGTTGGCATTACGTTGGTGTTAATATCGGTCCACCTTCTGTATTTTATAGAAACACAAATTTTTGGGAGTGGAGTAATAATGATATACCAAATGATGCCCAACTATCATCTGTAAGATTGAGATTTAAAGCGGCAAGGTCAGGGACTGTGAACTGTACCCCTAAAATTAGACAGCAAGATAAGCAACTCTGTGATTATTAATTAATAAATTCTCTTTTTTGTTTTCTCCAAAGGAGTCCTTTCGGACAGTTAAATTTTTCAATTTAAATTCTACAGGGCTCAAATAACCTAAAGCAGAGTGAAGTCTTTTTCTGTTGTAAAAGATTTCGATAAACTGAAAAATTTCTGCTGCTGCCTGTTCTTTGGTTTCAAAG
>JACAFA010000316.1 GCA_013388525.1 Ignavibacteriaceae bacterium
AAGTACCTCTATTGTTGCACTGGTTTTTTTCTTCGGGTTAAAAATCTCAGTCAATTTATCAAGCCGGGCATCCGGTACTTTAATAACTGCCTGATGGGTTTCAACCTTAGCCATTGAGGCGGGATCCAGATGAATTTTTGTTATTGTCTGAAATAAAGTTGACTTTCCGGATTGTGGTAATCCTACTATTCCTATCTGCATTGCATTTTCATTTTTTGTTGTAAATATAAGAAAGTTTTTAATTGTTAGTTTTTCTTTATATTTCGGGAAAAAAATCTACAATCAATCATGGATAAAAAAGATGAAAACCGTTAAACATTTGATTGTTGCATTAGTAACAACGTCATATATTTTTATTTCCTGCAGCACCGTTCCTTTAACAGGAAGATCACAACTAAATATGATACCCAGCAGTGAAATGCTCACAATGAGTTATCAGCAGTACGATCAATTCCTGAAAGAAAATCCACTAAGCACAAACCAGCCAGCAGTGGAGATGGTAAAAAGAGTTGGTGGAAATATTCAGAAAGCCGTCGAACAATATATGGCTGATCATAATTTATCATCAAGATTGAATGGATATAAATGGGAATTTAATCTTGTCGAAGATGAGCAAGTTAATGCGTGGTGTATGCCCGGAGGAAAGGTTGTTGTTTACACCGGAATACTTCCTGTAACGCAGGATGAAGAAGGACTCGCTGTTGTAATGGGTCACGAAATTGCTCACGCAATTGCTGAACATGGAAACGAAAGAATGAGCCAGCAACTTTTGCAGCAGGTTGGTGCAGTTGGTTTAATGGTAGCTATGAAAGAAGAACCGGCAGAAACTCAGGCTTTGTGGCTTTCAGTTTATGGGGTTGGGACAACTGTAGGTATTATGCTTCCTTACAGCAGAACACACGAAAGTGAAGCTGATCATCTTGGATTAATTTTTATGGCTATGGCTGGTTACGATCCCCACGCGGCACCTGAGTTCTGGAAACGAATGGCTGCCGGCAAACAAGGCGGATCACCACCGGAATTTTTAAGCACACATCCTTCTGACCAGACAAGAATTGAAGATATCACTTCCTGGATTCCTGAAGCGATGAAGTATTATAAAAAATAGAAAAGCTACTGATATTCATCACAGCTTTTAATTGGTAAAGTTTCGGTGGTGAATTGCTGCAGTGCTTTTCAACCAGAGGCTGATGAACCTCAGGCTCAAATAAATCTTTTAGTTATATGCCCAATAAAACAAAGGCAGTATTGCCTCACGAAATTTGACGAAAGAAAATTTTTATTTCAAAAGCTCAACTCGAAATTATCTCTTGCAAAGATTAAATCTTTAAATCTTTCCTGGGATTTCTTTTCCAACTTTCTTAAAAATGCGTCGTCGTGATCGGGATCATGGTGTGTAATAATTAACTGTTTAACATTACTTTTCTCAGCAACTTCTATTGCCTGACTATAACTGCTGTGTCCCCATCCTTTATGTGTCTTTAGTTCTTCATCCGTGTACTGAGCATCGTGAATCAAAACATCCGCATTCATCGATAGTTTAACCACATTTTCATCTATTCCATTTAGATGTTCGATATCTGTACAAAAAACTATGGATTTAGATCTATACTGAATTCGTACTGCAATACAACCATCAGGATGGCTGACATCAACAATACTAACTTGGGCACCTTTTTTACCGACAACTTCAGTGTCATATTTTTCAAATGTAATCTGAGCGCCCATTTTTTCAAGTTGAACAGGAAAGTAAATACTTTGCATCTGCGTTGAAAATATATCTTTCAGATTATGGATTTTTCTTTTTCCCGCAATTGAAATTTGAATTTTTGAATCAGGATTGTACGCCGGTGCAAAAAAAGGGAAACCCTGAATATGATCCCAATGAAAATGAGTAAATCCTAAATTTATTTCTTCACCCATTTCAACTTTCCCTGACATAATTTCTTTCCCCAAATTTCGAATTCCTGTTCCGGCATCAATAATTAATGTATCTGCACCTTCGTCAATAGCAGAAACAAATAAGCAAGTAGTATTTCCCCCAAATTCCATAAAGCCCGGATCGCTAACAGGAACTGAACCACGTGTACCGTAGAATTTTACTTTCATATAGTTTTGAAAGTCAACATTTATTTTCCATCAGTAGTAATCACAAACTCTCTTTTTAATTTAAGTTTTCTCATTTTAGAG
>JACAFA010000133.1 GCA_013388525.1 Ignavibacteriaceae bacterium
ATAAATAAAATTATTCTTGATCTCGATATCAAAAGAACAATTGAACCGACAATTCAGCAGATAAGTTTTTTACTTCTTGTGATAGTCACTATGCTGATTATCTTTTTAACATCAAGCATTATTGCACAAAGCACTGAACTAAATGTTATTCCTTTTGCAAGCGGCTTCTCTGCAATTGCAATTGGAATTTATATAATCATATTTAGAAAAAAACTTATTGTACACGTTTGTGGATTTCTTGTTTTGGAAAACGGAATATTTCTTTTCGGTACTGCCGTCGCATCAGAACTTCCGATGATGATTGAACTTGGAGTTTTACTCGATGTTTTTGTTGTTGTCTTTCTGATGGGAATTGCATTGAACAGAATCCGAAGCACCTTTGAAGGTTTTGAAGTTACTCATCTCGGGAGGTTAAAAGACTGATGTTCGGATTTTCAATTTTAATATTACTCCCGCTCCTTGCAGCATTGTTTTGCTACTTTGTAAAAAATCTTCGCGTACAATACAGTGTTTCTTTGCTTGTAAGTCTGTTGCATCTTTTTGTAACGCTGATGGTCATTCTTGGAATTTATCACATTCAACTTCCGACATTTTTTAGTTTTGATTCTCTCAGCAAATTTTTCTTACTAATTCTTTCAAATGTTTATTTCTGGGTAGTGCTTGTTTCATTTTCTTATCTAAAGCGACCAACAACTTCAAAAGCACAGGAAGGGAAAAAATATTATTTCTTATTATTGAATTTTTATTTAGCATCAAACTCTGCCGCAATGTTAAGTGATCACTTTGGGATGTATTGGGTTACGGCTGAAACTACAACCTTATCTGTTGCACCATTAATTTATTACTACCGCAACGAAGAAGCGCTTGAAGCAATGTGGAAGTATTTATTTTTAGTTTCAATTGGAATTGCATTTGCGTTTATCGGAATTTTATTCTTAACACTTTCTGCGAATGGAACTTTGCTCGAAGGTAAACAATTATTTTTCTGGGAGTTTATCCGAAATGCAAAAGAATTAAATCCAATCTGGCTTAAAGCAAGTTTCATATTCATCTTTGTTGGACTAAGTACAAAAATCGGAATTGCGCCAATGCATTCAGGTGATGTAGATGCAACCAGTAACGCACCAAGTCCAATCGCAGCACTTATGTCCGGCTCGCTTCGTCTTACAGCTTTAATTGGTGTGATGAGAATTTTTCAAATTGTTGTTCCGACTTCTTCATTTGAATTTGCAAGAACAATTTTAATCATCGGCGGTTTGCTTTCGTTATTCACTGCTTTTGTTTTTATGTTCAAAGTAAATAATTATAAACGAATGCTTGCTTATTCAAGCGTTGAGCATTTAGGATTGATTACACTCGGAATTGCAACCGGTGGAATTGCATTTATCGGAGCGATGTATCACGCGATTTATAATTCGATTACAAAAATTGTTTTGTTTTTAAGTGCGGGAAATATTCACAGCAAATTTAAAACTCGCGAAGTAGATAAAGTTAGAAATGTGATGAATATATTGCCCAAAACCGGCTGGCTTTTTCTTCTTGCGTATTTAGCAATTTCAGGTATTCCTCCTTTTGGAATTTTCTTTAGTGAAATAAAAATATTTGAAGGAATTCTTTTTTCAGATAAACCATTCGTACTTGCACTTGTGATGATCTTTCTTCTTTTCATTTTTATAAATATGGCTAAAATTATTTTTACAATGCTTTACAAAAAAGATGAAAATGAAATTGCTACCGCTCAATCAGAAGGATTTGATATAATTCATCTTGCATCAATTTTATTATTGATTATTTTAGTTGTGATTGCTGTCAGTTCACCGGAGATTATTTATCAAAACATTATAAATGTTGGAAAAGATTTTGGGATTAGAATTTACTAGTCATTCCTGTCCCGATTATATCGGGATAAACTACAGCAGGAATCCATTTTACATTGGAGTATGGTTATGACATCACTTGAATTACAAAACAATCAGCGCTTTGATGTTTCATCCATTCCATTTTTGAGTGTTGATGAATTCCGACACAGTGTAATTAAAGCATTGTCAAATGGATATCGAATGATTGCACTAACTCCAATTGATCGAAATGTTTCCGAAAAAATAATCGCAGTGTTTGCTAATAATACTTCTTCCTCAATTCATATAATAGGCGGCGTGTTTGATAAATCAAAATTAGAGTTTGAAAGTTTTGCAAACGAATTTCCTCAAACAAATTATTTCGAATGTGAACTTTCAGAAAACTACGGATATATTCCTCTTAATCATCCGTGGCTAAGACCTGTTAGAAAACAAAATGTAATTCTTGGTAACCAACCATATCAGTTTTATAAGTTAGAAGGTGAAGAAGTTCACGAGGTAGCAGTCGGACCAATTCACGCTGGAGTAATTGAACCCGGACATTTTAGATTCCAATGCCACGGTGAACTTGTTTATAATCTCGAAATAAATTTGGGATATCAACATCGCGGTGTAGAAAAACTTTTACTGGAAGCAAATCCGGATCAAAGAATAATTTTGAGTGAATCAATTGCCGGCGATACAACAATCGGACATACATTTACTCATTGCAGCGTGAAGGAAAGTTTGACCCAAACACAATTAAGTTTGCGAGCAGAAGTTATACGAACAATAGCTTCGGAACTTGAAAGAATAGCAATGCACTTAAGCGGACTTGGCGGTGTTGCCAACGATATTGGATTTGCATTACCTGCTTCTTCTTACGGAAGACTTCGCACGCTTGCAATAAATAGTCTTGCACTCTTATGCGGCTCTCGTTTCGGTCGCGGATTATTTGTTTATGGTGGAGTTCGGTTTGACTTAAACGATGAAATAATAAATTCGATGAAAAAAAATCTTGAAGTAATTCGTAACGATGTAGCAGAAATTAACA
>JACAFA010000069.1 GCA_013388525.1 Ignavibacteriaceae bacterium
ATTTTCGATGTTGATGAAACAGCACTCAATAATTACGAACTTGCTGAGAGAATGGGCTTCGGGTATGTCTATGAAATGAACAAGCAGTGGAATGCTGAAATGAAAGCTCCCGCAATCCCGCAGGTGAAAGAACTTTACGATTTTCTTCTCTCAAAAGGCGCAAAGATAATTTTTCTTACCGGAAGAAATTTTTCTGAGTATGACATAACTTATCAAAACCTAATCAATGCAGGCTATACGGTCTTTGATACACTGATTACGCAAATCGGTGAAGAGACAAAAATGAAAGCAAAAGATTTTAAAAGCAGTAAGCGAGTCTGGTTAACTAAAGAGGGTTACGAAATTGTCGGAACAGTTGGCGACCAGTGGAGTGACCTTGAAGGTGAATATCATGGCATACAGGTTAAAATCCCGAATTATCTTTATTTGATTGAAGACTAAATGCGCAATAGAACACAGATGAAACTGATTTAACGGATTAGCACAGATTTATTTCAGTTTAAATCAGTTTTATCAGTCATATCCGTGTTCCATTGTTTTTCACCAAATCACTTTCCTTCTTTCATCCAACAAAGCAATATATTTTTCTTTCATCTCTTTTGAGAGAAAACTTTTATTGATGAGCTTATTCATATCAGGAAAAGAATCACCAAATCTTTCATATATTTTTTTTAATGCAGACTCATTGATTCCAAGCTGACCGGCAAACAAATCAAAATCTTTTTTCCTGAAGTTGCTTTTCTTACCATTTAAGGCAAGTGCCAAATCCTCTTTATCTTTTGGAATAAGAAGTTTCGTTGACAAAAGATCGTAAGCAGGAGACAACATTATTTCATCATCTTCATTTCTGATCAACGAAAAGTTTTTCAGATGCATATCTGAGTTACCAGTGATGAACGAGAACAATGTCAGCTCAAAAAACCTGATACCATCAATACCGGGATAATTAGAAAATTTTAAAATTATTTTCCCGATTTTCTCCATTGAACCGCGGTACTTATTTTCTGTAAGCGTTTCTGTTAACTGAGCCATATCTTCAACGTGAAGCTTTCCGTCTTTAGGTCTATCAAATCGTTTGCTTATGTAAGCAAGCTCACCGGATTTTAGTTTAATTAAACAATGCTCTGCTGTGTTTATGTTTAGCATCTCGGACAAGTGCATCGTCAAATCTTCAAGTTCTGGCATTTCGGGATAGTCTTCAAACGGAGGTTTTAAAATAAATCTCCCCCACAAACCAACAATCGTTAATCTGCTTTCTTTTCCCTTTTCTTTTTTGAAGTCAAGGGAAAGTTTTGGCTGAACGCCCGGCACCGAAATACTTTTCCCGAGCGCTTCAACCGCAAGCTCTTTTATTCTGTTCATATCCAGATCAACTAACGGCGGAATTTGTGAACCGAAAAATTTTTTGCTGCAAGCCGGATGAAAATCAGTTACATCACTTTCTAATTTATTATAACAATAAAGACATTTACTCATTAGATTCTTCCCTCACTACGCTAACAGCGCCGATTGCGTCTTTGCAGAAAGCCAGCAGCAAGCCCATCCTGTCGCGTGGATTTATTTTCCAGTTTTGTTCTGCAATCTCCAGCAGCCATCCTTCAGGTATTAAGTTATCAAAGAAAGGAAGCATAACTTTATCAGTATAAGCTTCTTCTCTTAACGGCATTGTTAAGCTTACCGGTCTTGCATTTTCTTTTTTCAGATAATCTTTATCGTATGTGAATGCAACACCATTGTTATCTTCCAGTATTATTCCCGCAAACTCATCTTTATAAAAAACCATTCCCCGTCTCATAATTAATCCTCAATAACTTTCTTAACCGGACCTGCTTCGTAACCAAAAAGCTGAAGCACCTGGTTTACTTTGTTTAACTGAAGTGTTTCCTTTCCCTGCTCAAGCTCTCTTATGAAGCGGATTCCGACTCCTGCTTTCTCCGCAAGTTCTATCTGTGTAAGATTTAATTTTTTCCTTTTCTCTCTTACAAACGAGGCAATGGAGTTTATTTTTTTATTCATTATTATACCTGTACGGGTGTTATTTATTAATCTTTACTCAAAATTATACCTTTACGGGTATAAAAGCAAGGATTATTTTTTAAATATACCTGAACGGTTGTAAATAGTTTCTTAAGCTAAAAAATGAAATGGAACGCAGATGACGCAGATTAAACGGATGATCGCAAATTTAATTCAGTGCAAGTCAGTTTAATCAGTTAAATCAGTGTTCCATTAAAGTTTATTACCCACGAATTTTTGCCTGGCTATCACGGTCGCACTGTGAGAGAAAACCGGACTGTCATTCCGGCTTGTCCGGAATCTGCGCTTACTTCTTACTTCTGATTTTTTTAATTTAGGAATGATCATCTATGTAAATTATTAACTTTGGAATATGCAATTAAGATTATTTGAACCCGGCGATTTTTTAACTTTAAAAGAAGCGAGTGCTTGGGCATCAG
>JACAFA010000192.1 GCA_013388525.1 Ignavibacteriaceae bacterium
CAAAAAGATTTTAGGGAAACAGGTGCAATCGAGAGTGATACGGAAAATTTTGTTAACACAATTCTTTCTATAGAAGGTGTAAAACTTGGATTGCTTTTCATCGAATTGAAAAACGGATTCAAAGTAAGTTTCAGGTCAAAAGGAAATTTACCTGTGAATAAATTAGCGGCTATGTTTGGCGGTGGAGGTCACATAAATGCGGCTGGAGCACGTTTCAGAGACGCCGAAATGCAAAGCAGGTTAAATGAAATATTAAAAGAAGCAGAAATTTTTTATAACAATTATTCAAAAGGTTAAAATGTTCAAATTAATTTACAAACCAGGTGAAAAGGTATTATTCAAACCTTTATCTGCAGCAGTTTATTATGTTGCTGATGATAAAAAGATAAATGAAAGATTGTCCGGGTTTGAGAAAAAATTCAGAATAACGCTATCTGAACTTCAGAAAAAAAATATCCTCTCTAAAAAGAATAAACAAATTGCAATTACAAATCTAAAAGGTAAACCGGAGTCTTTAATTCTCCATAAGTTTAAAACAGATGAGAAATTCAACGTAGACTATTTTAGAAATCATCTTGCCGGATATATCAGGGACATAAAAAATGATGAGACTCAGACATTACATATTTTTATCCCGGGATTTGAATTGTTTAAAAAATTCTTTAATGAAGAAGAATACTACTATCGCTCTTTTCTTGAAGGCTTATCTTTGGGTAATTATACTTTCGACAAGTATAAGAAGGAAAAAGACAAAACAAAAAATCTTACAGTATTCATTTATGCTGAAAATAAAAAACTCGTGCAATCTGCTATTGTAAAAAATACTGCAGTGATGGAAGGAATCTTCTTCACAAAAAATCTTCAAAATGAACCTCCATCTTCTCTCAGACCTGTTGAATTAGCTGAAAGTATTAAAGAAACTTTAACAAGATATGGATTGAAAGTTACAGTGTTTGACGAAAAAGAAATTAAAAAAAGAAATATGGGAGCTCTTCTTGCGGTAGGTCAGGGAAGTAATGCTAAACCAAGATTCATCGTTATTGAGTATAAACCAAAAGTAAATTCTGCAAAAAAAATTGCACTGGTTGGAAAGGGAGTTACTTTCGATACCGGTGGTTATTGTATTAAACCATGGCAGGGAATGTTAGAAATGAAAGCTGATATGTCAGGCGCAGCAGTAGTTGCAGGAACGATGCTGTCTGCTGCTATATCTAATCTTCCGGTTGAATTATTGGGAGTCATACCTGCTGCTGAAAACATGATTAACGGAGAAGCAATGAGACCGAGTGATATAGTAAAAACAGCATCAGGAAAAACAATTGAAGTTGGTCACACAGATGCTGAAGGCAGAATGATTCTTGCTGATGCACTTGATTATGCTTCTAAACAAAAACCGGACGAGATTATTGATTTCGCCACTTTAACCGGCGCTTGTGTAGTTGCACTCGGATTAAACGTAGCTGGTCTATTTACTAAAAATGATAAGCTTGCAGATGACTTATATATAAATGGCATGAAGACTTATGACAGAGTCTGGCGTCTTCCAATGTGGGATGATTATCATAAAGAAAATGAAAGCAAAATAGCTGATGTAAATAACGATGGTGGAAGATGGGGCGGTGCTATCACTGCTGCAAAGTTTTTAGAAAATTTTGTGGATAAAAAAATTCCTTGGGCTCATCTTGATATTGCTGGTCCTGCAATTGCTAATGAACTTACTAACTATAACAAAGATTTTATGACTGGTTTCGGTGTTCGGTTGATGTATGAGTATTTATCCGATCATTCAAAAAATGAAAGTAAAAAGTAAAATAGTCTAGGATTTAAGGACAATCTTTCCATCTTTTATTTCATAAATATGGTCTGCCAGATTCATTAGATTTTGATTATGAGTAACAATTACAAATGTTACCCCAAGGGTTTTTCTTAATTCAAGAATAAGTTTATGGATTTCATCACTGTTAACTGAGTCAAGGTTGCCTGTTGGTTCGTCTGCAAAAATAATTTTTGGTTCATTTGCTAAAGCTCTGGCTACCGCAACCCTTTGCTGTTCACCGCCCGATAACTCTGCTGGTTTGTGTTCTAATCTTTCGGTCAGGCCGACAGTTTTAAGTAATGATTCACTTTTAATTTTTGCCTGGTTAAAACTTATTCCGTTTATCAATTGCGGAATCATTACATTTTCAAACGCAGTAAATTCAGGAAGCAAATGGTGAAACTGAAATACAAAACCAACATTTTTATTTCTGAACCTTGCAAGTTTATCCTCTGAAAGCTTAAAAATATTGTTATCATCATAAAACACTTCGCCTGAATCTGGTCTGTCTAATCCACCTAATAAATGAAGAAGTGTACTTTTACCGGCACCGGATGCACCAACTATTATGGTTATCTTTTCTTTCTCAATTTCTAATGATATGCCTTTCAGTACATCCAGCTTTACTTTTTTAGTAGTCTGAAAAGATTTGTAAATATTTTCTGCTTTAAGAATTATCTCGTTCATCAATTTTTAATTTCTCATTTTTTATTCTTAATTAACTTACTCCCACTTGATAGCACTAATCGGATTAACCTTTGCGGCTCTTTTTGCAGGATACAAAGAAGCCAGAAATGATAATAGCATAGAGACTCCACCGATAAAAAAGAAATCTGATAGTCGTATTTCAACTGGCAACGAATCAATTTTATATTGTGATGGATCAAGCGGATAGATATTATATTTTATTTGAATATAGCAGACGAGATATCCGATAATTACTCCCATCAATGTTCCGATAATTCCAATCAATAATCCTTCGAACATAAAAATTTTAAGAATTGAATTTTCAGTAACGCCCATTGATCTCAATATTCCGATGTCGCGCTGCTTTTCTATTACAGACATTGAAAGTGAACCAAGAATATTGAAAGTAGCTACGGCAATAATCAATGAAAGAATTATATATGCTGTCCATCTTTCAATTTGCATTACAGAATAGAGTTCCTGATGGAAATCATACCAGGTATTAATGTTATAATTATCCAGATTAATCTGGGCTTGTAATAGCTCTTTAATTCTTTCAGAGTTATTTATGTTATTTACTCGTATATCATATCCCTGAAAATTATTTTTATAACCAAACAGATACTGCGCGTCTTTAAGTGAACAAAAAATGTATCCACCATCATACTCATTATTTTTTGAACTGAATATTCCTGCAACAGTTACTTTTCTCGATAGAGGTAAAGAAATTTGAGATAATGCCTGTTCAATATTTGTTGGTGATATCAGGAGCAATGTATCTCCGGTAAAAACCTGTAGCTTATCGGCAAGCTGTAAACCAATTAAAATATTTGAGGAGCTTTGAGTTATGTCCACTTCACCATCAACGAGATTATCATTTAGCAGGTAAACACTATTTACAGATTGCTCTGTAACTCCTTTAAGATTTAAAACCTGTGTTGCACCTTTGTTATAAGCTAATACTTTTCCTTCGACGAATGGAGAGTAAGCTGTTATCTCTTTCTGTTTAATTAACAAATCATCCAGTTTTAAAATTTCTTTTTCTCCTTCATCAGATATTGCAGTTATTCTAATGTGCGGATCAAGACTCATAAGATAACCGGTAACTAAACTTCCGAATCCGTTAAAGACGGAAAGAACAACAATTAACGCTGCTACACCAACTGTAATACCTGCAATCGAAATAAAAGAAATTATCGTTATGAAATTAATCTTATGTTTAGAGACAAGGTAACGTTTTGCAATGAATGTTTCAAAGTTCATTAGCTAAACCTCAAAGCATTAACAGGTTTAATTCTGGATGCTATTAAGCTTGGAATTATTGACGCCAGAATACAAAGTAAAAAGGTGATTATTGCAATCCACAGAAATGTATCCGCAGTTATTAAAAACGGAACTTTTGACATAAAATAAACTGATGAAGGTAGTGTAATGACATTATACTTCTCCTGAATGAACATAAGCAGATAAGCAAGAACACTTCCAGATATAATACCAGCAATAGCGAGAATAGCCCCATTGATGAGAAAAACAGCTACTATCTGTTTTCGTTTTGAGCCTAATGTCTTTAAAATACCGACTGCATTTGTTTTTTCAAGAACTATCATCAGTAAAGTTCCGATAATGTTAAAAGCTGCTACGAGAATTATTAACGCGAGGACTATTGGTATTGGTTCTTTTTGTAACTCAATCCACGTAAATATATTTCTGTGCAATTGATAAACTGATCTTACAGAATGAGGATAACGAAGACTTTTTCCTAAATGAATAGTCAGGCTGTCAATCTTCGAAATATCACCAAGTTTGATGTTATATCCGGTTATATTATCTCCAATATCAAATAAACTTTGAGCAGTTGCTAATGAAGTATAAGCATAAGTGTCATCATATTCAGTCATACCACTTTCGAAAATACCTGTAACTACAAATTTTTCTATGTTAGGTAAATTTTCAGGTGAAGGTATTTCATCTTTTCTTAAAGCGAATACTGTAATTTTATCACCAACATTTACAAAAAGCTTTTCAGCAAGTTTTTTCCCAATCAAAACTCCATCTTCAGATAATCGATACTCACCCTCAATTATATTCTTAACTAAAAATGGTTTTTCATCTGTCGGTTCAATTCCGATTAAGTTTATTCCATCTTTTTTCTTTTTATGACTTATGATAACAAGTTTGGAAGCAAAAGGTGTTATTTCGGGTTTAAAGAATTCCAACTGGGATTCAAGCCATGAAAGCGACTGATGATAATCGGGTAATGTAGCCCGGTAAGAAGTAATCTTGATATGAGAATCGAAATCAATTATCTTATTTGTTATTGTTTGTTCAAATCCTTTCAATACACTTATAGCAATTACAAGAGTTGCAACGCCAAGAGCAATACCAATTATTGAAATAGTTGATATTAAACTAATAAAACGAGAGTCTTTTCTTGAGCGAATAAAACTCTTTGCGATATACCAGGATAAGTTCATTCGGAATTAAAATGATTGAAATTTTGTTGTAAAATTAACTAAGAATGCTTCTATGTGAAAATAGTGTTTGCAATTACTTTCAGAAAAAAATGGAGTATAATTTTTACTGGGATATTACTTTTATTTTCAAATTTCGATAGATATATTTGTTCTCCAATTTTTAAGATACTTATTATCACTCAGGTAATAAGTATTATTTTTGTTCTGAAATAAAGGAAACGGGGCGTAGCGTAGTCCGGCTATCGCGCCTGCTTTGGGAGCAGGAGGTCGCAGGTTCGAATCCTGCCGCCCCGACAAGATTTAAAAACTGAATTATAATTTTTAAATAAAAAGTTAATTAGTAGAGGTCGCAGGTTCTCCGCCTAAGGCGGATTGCCGCACCGAGTGGATATATTCCAAATCGCAGGAACTAAATAACAAACAATTCCCAAAGCCAAAATTCCAGGTTGTTTGCTATTTGAAACTGATTTTTATTTGTTTTTTGAATACTGAAATTTGATATTTTATCTTGAGCGCCCGTAGCTCAATCGGATAGAGCATCAGCCTTCTAAGCTGAGGGTTAGTGGTTCGAGTCCACTCGGGC
>JACAFA010000070.1 GCA_013388525.1 Ignavibacteriaceae bacterium
TAATTAAATTATTCTTAATCGGGCTTCATACTTTCATCTGTTCGATCTTTGCTATGATCTTTGCGCTAACTGACAGAAGCCACACTCTTTACTTCAAGTTGTCAAAATATTTTTCGGGAGGAGTTATTTGGCTGAGTGGTATTAAACTGGAAGTAACGGGTCTGGAAAATCTTGATAAGAATAACACTTATGTCTTTGTTTCAAACCACTCAAGTCAGTATGATATTGTTGTTCTTCAAAAAACAATCCCAAACCGAATGGCAATGATTTTTAAGAAAGAACTTGCAAAGATTCCATTCTTCGGATGGCAGCTTGCAATGGGTCCTTATGTGATGATAGACAGAGAAAATTATGAGAAAGCTCTTAAAAGTATTGATGAAGCAAAAGTAAAAATGCAAAAGCATAATATTTCAATTGTTGTTTTTGCAGAAGGCACACGCAGTAAAACGGGAGAGATACAGCCGTTCAAGCGAGGTGCTTTCAGACTTGCAACACAAGTTGGTTATCCGATTATTCCAACTACCATTGTCGGCTCAAATAAAATTATGCCCAAGGGAACTTTTAAAATCAGAAGAGGAACAATCAAAGTTCATTTTGATAAACCAATTGAGACAGGCAGAAACGTTACGCGTCAGCAGGAAATTGATTTGATGAATCGGGTA
This sequence comes from Ignavibacteriaceae bacterium, assembly GCA_013388525.1. The sequence continues at coordinate 663 of JACAFA010000070.1, forward strand.
AGAGAAATCATAATATCAAATCACAAATAACAAAAAGCAAATAGCAAATAAATCACAATAATCGAAATTCAATTTCCCAAACAGGATATGAGGCTTTAAAAGAAATTCACAATGGATATTTTAGAAATCTCAAATAACAAAAGTCAAATAACAAATAAATCACAATGAACAATTCTCAAAATTCAAAACCAATCTATGACCTTGAGGAAAGAAGTTTTAAGTTTGCCAAAGATGTGAGACTATTTGTTAAAACTTTACCTAAGAGTATTGCTAACTTTGAAGATCAAAAACAGTTAATTAAAGCTTCAGGATCGGTGGGCGCAAATTACCGGGAAGCAAATGAATCTTTAAGCAAAAAAGATTTTTTTATGAGAATTAAAATTTCAAGAAAAGAGTCTAAAGAGAGCGAATACTTTCTTAGACTGATTAATGAAACCAATGATTTAACAAATAAAGATGAGGCTGGCAGGCTAATTCAGGAAGCAATTGAGCTTAAGAAAATATTCTCATCAATTCTTGAAAAATCAAAATAAATTTGTTGGATATTAAATATTTGAATTTGGAATTTATTTGTGTTTTGTAATTTGAATATTGGAAATTCACAGTGATTATCGGAATAATACCAGCTCGTTTTGCATCAACCCGTTTGATGGGTAA
>JACAFA010000193.1 GCA_013388525.1 Ignavibacteriaceae bacterium
AACAATTCCTTCTTCGTTTATTGTTTGAGATGGGACTATCATACTGTTATTATCCTGCGTTCCACCCATCACACGATAAAAAGGCTCGAAATTATCCACGCTAACTCTGTAGAATTGTGTGATTGGCAAATTATCTTTGAAATGAAAAGTCTGTCCGCCATCAAAAGTTTCGTAAATACCTCCGTCACCGCCAATTAAAAAATGAGATGGATTATCAGGATTAATCCAGAAAGCATGATCATCAACGTGTCTGGCTTTTGTAGATATCGGAGTAAATGTTTTTCCTCCGTCCGTTGTAATCTGGGAGAAGGTATCAAGTAAATAAACTTTATTCACATCAGCAGGATCGCAGAAAATTTCAGAATAGTATTGAGCACTTGAGGATACTACTTCGTTCATTTTTTCCCATGTAACTCCACGATTTGTTGATTTAAAAAATCCTCCGCTTTTACCTTGTGCTTCTACTATAGCATAAACATAATCAGGATTCACCGGAGAAATTGCCAAACCAATTCGTCCGATGTCACCTGTTGGTAAACCAGTGGTTAACTTGTTCCAGGTTTTTCCACCATCAGTTGATTTGTGAATTCCACCTTCAGGACCGCCGTTCAATAAAGTCCAAACGTGTCTTCTTCTCTGATAAGATGCTGCATACAAAACATCAGGATCTCTTGGATCCATTACAACATCAGTTACGCCGGTGTTCGGACTGATGTAAAGAACAGAATCCCAGGATGCGCCGGAGTCTGTGGATTTGTAAAGTCCTCTGTCTCCGCCAGGACCCCACAATGGACCTTGCGCTGCAACGTAAATAACTTTGCTATCTCTCGGATCGATTAAAATTTTTGCGATGTGCTCAGATTTTTTCAATCCAATATTTTTAAAACTTTTTCCGCCATCCTCCGAACGATAAATTCCATCACCCCAGGAAACACTTCTCTGGCTGTTGTTCTCACCTGTTCCCACATAAACTACGTGAGTGTTCTTCGGATCAATTGTAACACAACCAATTGAGAATGAGCCGTAATTATCAAAAACCGGTTCCCAGGTTGTTCCTGAATTAATTGTTTTCCAAACGTTTCCGCAGGCAACAGCAACATAGTATTCGTAAATGTTGTTTGGATTCACTGCAAAGTCAACCACTCTGCCAGAAGTAACAGCAGGTCCGATTGATCTGAATTTTAATCCGTTAAATGTTGAAGATTTGTAAGAGCTTTTGTCTTCTTCTTTATCTTTTTCTTGTGAAATAACAGGAGAAGAAAACAAAGATATGACGAACAGAAAGAAAAGTAATTTTTTAGTCATTATAACACCTGAATGTTTGTTGGAGAAGAATTGATGAGTCTAAATTTTGTGTATGAAAATTCATATCAAAAATTATAGAATCCTTTCAAGTTATCCAATAATTTTTTGATGAACGGAATTTATTTTTCGTCTTATTGGTTTAATATTTTATCTATATCTTGGAAATAATATTTAATAAACAATTTGAGGATCAAAATGAAAATAAAAGATTCAACCTTTCTTGTAACCGGCGGAAGCCTTGGAATTGGTAAAGCAACTGCAAAACTTTTAATTGATAAGGGTGGAAGAGTTGCTATAACCGGTAGAAATAAGTCCAGACTTGAAAAAGCAGCAAAAGAAATCGGTGCATTTCCAATTCACGCTGATGTAGCTAAACCGGAAGATGTCAAAAGAACTTACGATGAATTTCTGAAAGAATTTAAGAAACTTGATTGTCTTATCAACAATGCAGGTATTGGTGGAAAATGGGATCAGGTCTTCGATCTTGATTTGGATGATTTTATGAATGTTTACTTTGTAAATGTATTCGGCGCAGCAATGATGGCAAAACACGCAGCTAATCTTTTTAAGAAACAGAATTATGGGAACATAATAAATATTTCTTCAACAGCCGGAACAAAAGGATTTGCGGAAGGAACGGTGTACGCTTCCTCAAAGTTCGCATTGCGCGGAATGACACAATGCTGGCAGGCTGAACTGAGGAAATATAATGTTCGTGTTATACTTGTAAATCCAAGTGAAGTGCTCACAGCATTCGGAGATGATGAAGGCAGAGAAAGAAAAGAAGTATCAAACAAACTTCGCGGAATCGAAATTGCACATACGATTGTCTCCGCTTTAGAAATGGATGACAGGGGATTTATTCCTGAAGTAACTGTGTGGGCAACTAATCCGTTTTAAAAAAGATTTCTTCAAAAAAAACTTCAGACTTCGGTGTTCAAGATTCGATGTTCCTTATTCAAAAAAAATATCGGATAATGAACTTACCTGACGGAAAGCAGGTAAGGAATAATGAATATCGAATTTTCTTTGTAATCTTTTATAAAGAGAAGTTTTACACTAAGGTAAAGCAGGAGAGGGCCTGATATTTCTTCTGGTATCTGTTTCATCTGATTTATTCTTTTCCTGATAACCCCCATCAATTTCAGAAATAAACCAGAACTTAACATTATTGAACTCAGGTGGTATTTCTCCCACGTCCCAGTTGGGATAAGTTGTTTCCAGAAAATAATATTTCTTGCCGTTAGCTGTAAGAAAATTTCCTCTGCCGTTTACTTTAATTCCAAGCATAGCATGTTTGTAGTTATAACTCCAGAGCATTGCACAATCAATTCCCATTCTCTCAAGAATCACATAAAGCAGCATTGCTTTTGAATCACAATCGCCAAATCGATAAGCAATTGTTCCAAGCGGAGGAAAAAGATCAAGCTCTCCGCCAGGTCTGCCATACTTTACGTTTTGCACGAAGGTAATAGCAAAATAAACTTTATCCCTTGCATCGAAGTTTTCTTCCAGAAATATTTTGTTGAATCCCTCAAGCACGGATTTTAATTGAGGAGAAGAATTATTGTAAACCCTGCGATAAATCTCAGCCCATACAATTCTGGCTTCTGTAACCGGATCGGAATATTTTCTTTCCAATCCAAGCTCACTGTAACTCATTGCGGCAAGTTTTTCAATATAATTCATTGCTTCTTTAACATCCTTTTCCAGCAATCTGAAACTGATATCAAACTCTCTTTTCTTAAGTCTGTTATCTACAAGTTTCCAGGAGAAAGAAGAGTTAATAACTTTTTCATTTATAAGACTGTCGAACTCTATTACATATTCCCGCTTTTCTGTTTCAAGTGATGTAAAATCAATCTCGGGTAGTTCTGCTGAGATGAGGAATAGAATTATGACAACAAAGAAAAAAAGAAAGATAGCCGAACAGCCGAAGAAAGTTTTTTTTATACAGCCTGACATCATTTCAATTCATACAGATAAGTTCATAAAAAAAATCAGCCTATATCAATTAATGATACAGGAGGGAAGGGAATCAGTGAGTTGAGAATTGTATCAACTCCCTGTTGAAGAAGTAGTGCCATCGAAACGATTATTATCCCGAGTAAAATTCCAACGGCTGTATTGTTTTCCTTTATTTCTTTCAGTTCGTCGAGGTCTTTCGTCAGCCATATAAAAATCTGAAGTGCAGCATAGATAGATGTGAATGCAATTATTCCGCCGAGAAGAATGTGTCCAAGCATAATCAGCGCAGATTGAATGTAACTTGATAACACAGCATCCGGATTACGTAGAATGTTTCCAAAAATTGTTATAGCTGACTCAATTGATTTCTTGACCACAAGTACAAGTGCCAGAACAATTGAACCATTCAGAATTGCGACAGCTACGTTATTTTTCTTGAGTTCTTCAGTTTCGTTTATTCCGGCAATTAGCCTTCTGAATATTTTAGATGATAGATAAACAAGCATTACTGCTACTACCAGTGAAAGCAATACCTGAACAATACCGGTTATAAGTAATATTAAATCCATAACTGCCTCGAATTATTATTTGATTGAGGGAAAATCATTTTATAAAATTAACTTGTAAAAAATAACAATTGTTTTTATATCTCGTATGGAATAAGTTAAATTTCATCAAATGAAAAATCGTTCAGAGAAAACAATCCATTTATATACAATGAGCAGGCTGGTTGTTCTGAAAAAACAAAATCTGCTTTTCCTGATATTTTTATTCTGGACATCCTGTATACCGGAGCAGAACGAATTATTTATTAAAGGAAAGGAGAGCTATAACAATAAAATGTACCGGACAGCAATTGACTACTTTACTGATGCTATTAAAGATGAACCCGGAAATGCTGAATTATATTACTATCGTGCAAAAGCCAGAATGCAACTGGATAGTTGTAAATATGCAATTGCTGATTATTCACGGGCGATAACGCTTGATAAAACCAAAATTGACTACTTCATTAATCGTGGTCTCGCAAACATTTCCTGCCAGAATTATTACAATGCTATTTATGATTTTGATTACGCAGAAGTGCTTGACTCAACAAATGCACAGATCTTTTTTAACAGGGCTTATGCGAGAGAATCAATTGAAGATTTTCCCGGTGCATTGGAAGATTATTCCGTTGCTATAAATCTTGATTCAGCCAACTATAAATATTTTATAAACAGGGGATTACTCCATTCATTTCTGAATGATTCACAAAATGCAATAAAAGATTTTTCTTCTGCGATTCTGCTAGACATAAATAATGCTGTGGCTTATAAGAACAGAGGTGATGAATATTTCAAAATCGGTAGTTTTTCAGATGCGGCTACTGACTATTCAAGCGCAATTGCAATCGAACCGGAAAATCCGGCTTTATATTATTCCCGTGCAGAAGCTAAAATCAATATGAATGAATTTCTCTCAGCCGCAGTCGAATATACGTATATAATTTCTCTGGATTCAAAAGACGCGACAGCTTATTACAACCGTGGAATTTGTTATGCAAACCTTAATATGAAGGGAAATGCCTGTGATGATTTCAAAAAAGCCGGAGAGCTGGGAATGTTTGAGGCTTATGAGGTGATAAAAGAATTTTGTGAGGAAAAGGAAAAACCAAAGAGTAAGAAAAAATAATGAAATTGAATTTCTGATAAAGAGCTGTTTGCTTTAAAGTAGTAAAGGCTGTTTCATCATCTCTAGCTCAGTGCTTCCCCGGATTTTGTGGTCCCAATTTCCCCTTCCCCTTTTTATGGAGGCAAGTATTTGGCACTGCAGCAAAGAAGCAGCAACAGATTGTTGAAACAGCCTTTTGAGGAAAATTATTTTAGTATTGTTCCAAGTCTTTCTTTTTTTGCTAATAGTTCTTCACGAGTTTCATTCCTGTCCGGATCTTTAATTATTGCTTCACTCGGACAAGCAGCCACACATTGTGGTTCATCGTAATAGCCTACGCACTCAGTACATTTATCATAAGCGATATAAGTATGTGTATCATGCAAAGCCGGATATTCCTGACCGTGTAATTCATAAGGAACTCCACCAGCATAAATAGCGTTATTCGGACATTCAATTTCGCAAGCGTTGCAATCAATGCAATCATCAGTTATAAGATAAGCCATTGTTAATTTCCTGTTTTTGTTATTGACGAATTATGTAGCATCTTCGAAAATCAAATTCTGTGCCTTCAATCTAATTCATCCTTATAATTAAAAATGTAATTAACTCTTAATTTTATCGGGAAATAACAAGCATTTTATTATAAGGATATGCCAGGTTCTCAATAATGAAAAATGCTTTCTTTTAATTGGGTATAAAAAGGAGATAAGATTGAATATTGCCTGAAGGCAAATAAGTATTTGTTTATTTATGAAAAGTTGATTCGTTGTTGAAGCAGTTTCATATTTCAAATGTCACTCTCTCATTTAAAGCTAATGAATTAGAAGATTAGGCACAGACATCAGCAAATGCATGATATCTGACATTGACCAAACAAGATCAAATTAGACAACTGTAATGATTAATACTATAATCACAAATACTAATAACTACAGTTTGATTAATTTCTCGCCCGATTAATATTCCGTTTCGAATTTTTTTTGTGAATGAATATTAGAGGTTTTAGTACTAATAATCTTGGGGGAGCGGAACATTTATTTCCTTCTTTTCCAGGATGTTAATGATATTACGAAATCTTGGTAGGAATGGAATATATAGCCCGACAACTTTTACTTTGTAGTTGTCTCCTCTTTTAAATAAGGGATACAATTCATCTGCGTTGCTTTTGTTATGGTAATAATTATTCTCATTCAGAAAGACTTCGTTGGTTGCGAAAATAAAATACTTTCCTTTTTCCCCGGCCCATCTTTCTTTATTGATAACGGTTATTTCTATTTCTTCTTCGGTAAATAGTGGCTCAAAGAAGACAAATCCGAATACAATAACGCAAAGAATAATTATTATTCCAAAAATCATTGAAATTTTGGACATCATATTTTTACTCCTCCTTCTCTCTATTGTGATTATTTTTTATGCATCCCCATCAATCCAAAATATAAAAAACACACTGGTATTATAGTACATTTTTTTTATTCGTTAAGCAATAATCCCCGAATGTCAAATAAAAGCATATATTTCTTTTCAAAATAAATATTTTTTAACGATTTCTATCAATTAATGGTCAAACTAATTTACTCCGGGGTTTTATTCTTTGCTTTACTATTTAATTTTTGCAGTTCGGAACTGGACGATAAAAGCGCAATAAAAATTGGCTTTTCATTAGCTGTAGAAATTCCCGTTCCCGAACCATCGGGGATTGCCATTAGTTTTAATGAAAAGAGTTTCTGGATTGTAAGTGATGAGAACAGTACGATATACCTGATTGACGGATGGGGTAAAATTTTGAAAAGCTTCAAGGTTGATGGCGAGGATCTTGAAGGAATAGCAGTTATTGATGAAAAAACTATTGCAATTGTTTTAGAAAAAACCAGAGAGGTTGTGATACTTGATACTTCCGGGAATGAAATCAAACGTGCTTCAACCAATCTGGAAGGAGAGTTGAATTCAGGTCTGGAAGGAATAACTTATGACTCAGCTACTAAAAAATTCTACATATTAAATGAAAAAAAACCGCGGCTTCTTTTAACTCTGGATGAAAACCTGAATGTGATAGAAAGAGATACATTAAATTTCTCTAAAGATGTCTCGGGGATTTTTTTTGATGGGAGTGATAATATTTTATGGATTTTAAGCGATGAAAGTCAGAGCATAAATCAGACTGACCTGCGGGGCAATCCTATTCAGGAATATAAAATAAAGATTACTCAGCCTGAGGGCATAGCATTAAACAAGAACCGAAACAGACTTTACATAGTTTCTGATAAAACCGGAAAGCTCTATGTATTTAATCTTGATTGACAGATATAATTTGCTTCTTCATTAAGCAAAACGTTCTTTTCAACAAAGTATATTTTTATAAAATGTTGTAAGTTTAACCCGTTAGATAAATCAATTAATAAAACAACTACTAAAGATTATTATCTGACGGGTTAAATATTCAAATAAATCAGGGAGGGAAATTATGACGGATGCAAATCACAATATTCTGTTTATGCAGCTGATTATACAAAATCAGCAGATTGCGATGATGTCGATGGGCAAAATAATAAATCCGGTTACAAACAAAGTTGAACGTAACCTGGAACATGCTAAAATCTACATTGACACTCTCGATATGCTTCTTGCAAAAACAAAGGGAAATCTTTCCGAGTATGAGGAAAAATTTCTGATTGAAACTCTGAAAGATTTGAAGCTCAACTATGTCGATGAAGTTGAAAAGGATAAAAAGAAAACCGACGGTCAAAAAGAAAAAGCTGAGGAGAAGGTATAACTCCAAATGGTGATTGGTATCATTGCAAATACTACCAAGGGGAACATACTGGATGTTGTTACTTCATTCACATCAAAGTTAAAAGAGAAACGCATAGACTATCTGCTCACCAGATCAATCATTGAATCAAGAGGAAAATTAAAACTAAGATCCGGAGGAAATTTTATTTCGGAGGATGCTGAAGTTTTTAAGAAAAGTGATGTTATTATTTCTATTGGAGGCGATGGGACAATGCTGGCAACTGCATATAAAGCTCATCAGTATAACAAACCCGTGCTCGGACTGAATCTTGGTAAACTTGGTTTCCTGGTTGAAACAGATGTTACACAAATGGATAGTGTGATTGATATTTTGAAGAAAAAGAAATACACAATCGAAGAGCGGATGGTTCTTTCCGGTGTTTGTATTGGTCATCAAACCGGTGAGCTGGTTGCAGTAAATGATCTTGTAATTGAAAAAGGCGGCTGGCCCAAAATGATTGAGCTTACTGCCTGGGTTGATGATGAATACGTTACCACTTTTTCTGCTGATGGATTAATAATTGCAACTCCAACCGGTTCGACAGGTTATTCGCTTTCCACAGGCGGACCGATAGTAGCACCCACTGCAAAAGCAATAACTCTTTCGCCTATCTCTCCGCACAGTCTGACAGTAAAACCGATTGTATTATCGAGCGAGCAGGTAATAAAATTAAAAGCGAATTCACCATACAAAGATGTGCAGGTTAGCTGCGATGGTCAGCGTGTGTTTAACTTTCCTCCTCCGTTGGAAATTGTGATAAAGAAAAGTGATCGCCCGCTAAAGCTAATAAAGACATCTCTAACAACTTATTTTGGAACACTCCGGAAGAAGCTTCTCTGGGGAATTGATGTACGCATCAATAAGCTTAATTCTGAGGGGAAAGAGTAGGAACAGTTTTTTGAAATAAAAATGCCATCCTTATCCGGGATGGCATTTCAAACATCATACATTCAACTTGTCACGGCGTAGTAAAACGAAGCCGGATCAAGCCTCTTCTAAAACCGGCTCCTCAACCTTTTTCCTTTCCGGCTTTCCGTTAGGACTCGTCTTTGACGCCTTCTTTCCATTTGTCTTTTTCTTTTTGCTGCCGAAGCCTTCAGGATTATTTTTATCGGAATAATTTTTATATCTGTATACTTTATTCTGGAAGTTGCGGAGAATTATTTCCTCTTCATCCATATGAAGAACATAATTCGGAAGTAATGGAATTTTTCCACCACCGCCGGGTGCATCAATTACAAAGTGTGGTATTGCCAAGCCGCTTGTGTGTCCGCGTAATGCTTCCACAATTCTTAATCCTGTTTCAACAGAAGTCCGGAAGTGGTTTGCACCCTTTGTTTCATCAGCCATATACATATAATACGGACGAACTCTAATCCTCAATAATTTCTGCATCAATTCTTTTACAACAGCAGGATCGTCATTAACACCTTTCATAATTACCATCTGGTTTCCAACTGGAACACCCGCATCCGCAAGCATTGTGCAGGCTTTTGAACTTTCTTCAGTTATTTCCCAGGGATGGTTGAAATGTGTATTAACATATATCGGGTGATACTTCTTTATCATATTAACAAGCTTTGTTGTAATTCTTTGAGGAAGAACAACAGGCATCCTTGTTCCGAGTCTGATGATTTCAATATGCTTGATCTCGCGTAAACGCTGGAGAATTTTCTCGAGCATTGTATCTGTAAGCATTAATGGGTCGCCGCCTGAAAGAATCACGTCTCTTATCTCAGTATGTTGTTCAAGATAAGTGAAGGCGCTTTCAAGTCCTTTCATTGAAATCTTCTCGTAGTCACCGACTTTTCTTTTCCGGGTGCAGAAGCGGCAGTAAATGCCACACTGGCTGGTAACAAGAAAGAGAGCACGATCGGGATAGCGATGAGTGATGTTTGGAACGGGACTCATTTCATCCTCGTGGAGAGGATCTTCTTCTGCATCTATGTCTTCCAGCTCTACTTTTGCCGGGACGCATTGAAGCCAAATTGGGTCGCCGGGATAACGGATGAGACTTAAATAGTAGGGGTTAATGCGAGCCTGGAAAAATTCATCCAGATCTTCCGCCGTTTTGCGGTCGATACCGAATTTCTCCACAACATGGTCCACAGTGTGTACACTGTCCCTTACCATTTCCTGCCAAAGTTCCATGATAGTTCCTCAGTTGTTCTTGTGATTGAAATATTTTCCAAAGACGATCATTC
>JACAFA010000194.1 GCA_013388525.1 Ignavibacteriaceae bacterium
CTATACTTACTCAGTTCTCTCGTCAAGCTTGAAAAAGGATGCAACACAATTGCAGATGACAGAGATGGAGTTCAACAACAATGTAATAATTTGTATTTAGTTGATGGAAGAAAAATTCCTGAATCAATAATACAAGCAAGAGCTAATTACTGGGGTAATCATCCTGTATACGGTAATGATCCGACAGGCAGATTTGGAGAAGAAGTCACGATAGATTATTCGGATTATTTTACTGAACCTTGCACATATTCACAAGGTGAAGCTGAATTAATTTTAGCCAATTCGAAAGGCGTGGTTTACGATACTGTTTATTCTACCGGGAATACTGCAACCGGATTGTCTGATATAGAATCCAGATATGCAACGGCAAATAATTATTACTATAACAATCAGTACAATCAAGCAAAACAAGAATATGAGAGTATCATTCAGAATTATGGAAACAACAACGAAAGTATTCAAGCTTACAATCGTTTATACACAATTGCTGACTTGACAAATAGTTCTCCATCCGTATTCAATCAATTGAAGGATTTCTATTTACAGCAAGCAGCAAATCAAACAGATAGTTTGATGATTGGAACATTAAAACATTTAAGTGACTTGTGTTTGGTTTCAGCCGAAGAATATTTACCAGCAATAAATAACTTTGATGAAATTGCACAGCAAAATCCAAATTCAGATATCGCACTCTACAGGCAGATTGATGCTCTGACCACTTCGCTATTAGTTCCGCAGGACAGCAGTTTGAACAAAGGAATATTAGGTAAATATAGTGTTGACAATCTTTCAGATTACACCAACAAATTGAGTGGGCTGCTAAAAACAAGAGGCAAAAGCGGATTAAAGTCAAACGAAGAACTTCTTCCAACAGAATTTACTTTGTATCAGAACTACCCGAATCCGTTCAACCCTACTACAACAATAAAGTATGATCTTCCAAACGTTAGCGAAATTTCTCTTATCATTTACGATATACTTGGAAGAATAGTAAAAGAGCTGGTAAACACAAAGCAGCAAGCTGGAAGATATGAAGTTCAATTCGATGCATCGCATCTTGCAAGTGGAGTTTATGTTTATCAATTGATTGCTGAAAAGTACTTAAATTCTAGAAAAATGATTCTTTTAAAATAATAAATATTTGTCGGTCGCAGGGCACAATCTATTGTGCCCTGCAATTACCAGCTGATTACTTACTATGAAAATGATTTTTTTACAAGCTATTTTTTAGTCCCACAAATTTTATTACCAGTAATTGTTTCTATTTATTATTCCGGCGCTTAGACTCCAGATTAAATGGTATAAGCATTCAAAATCCTAACGTCAACAGAATTCCTGTTAGTTACCAAACACAGAATAATTCCTAAATATATTTTTACTCTCGCAGTTCTATAACTTCTTCCACTTAATCGTACACCCAATTGTAAAAGTTTCAGGCACTGAAATCTCTTTCCCTGCAATAAGTTCATCCAGTGCGTTTCTTAAATAGTGATTTTGCACTTTGTTTGGTTCCTGCCAATTATCATCAATCTTTCCGTGGAAAGCTAATTTTCTTTCTTTGTCAAAAAGAAATATTTCAGGCGTGTGTGTCGCATCATAAGACCTGGCAACTGATTGGTCTTCATCTCTTAGATATGGAAAGTTAAATTTCTGTTCGGCGGCACGCTTCTTCATATTTTCAAAGCTGTCTTCCGGATAACCTTTATCTTCATTGGAATTTATTGCAACAACTGAAACTCCTTTGGCTGCATAGTCAGATTGTATCTGCTTAATCCGGTTTTCATAAGCCTGAACGTAAGGGCAGTGATTGCAGCTAAAAATTATTATCAAAGCTTGCTTGTCATTAAAAGAACTGAGTGAATAATTTTTGCCATCAACACCGGGTAAATTAAAATCAGGTGCGGGTGAACCAATCTTCAAATTATTCGTAGCCAAGCTAAAATCTCCCTTCTATTTTTTAGTAAATAACACATCTAATAATTAAATTAAAAACGTTATGAAAAAATATCTTTTCAAGAATAACAGGAACTTACTTCTATTACCACTTTTAATAATATTTTTATCAGGAAACATAATGGCACAGGAAAAACAAATTGCCTGGGATCTCTATCACTCATACGAAAACTATAAAGAAAAAAGTTTAACCAACCGACGCTTCAAACATTCTGACATTGTTCCACTGATTGAGCAATTAAAAAATAAAAATATTTTTAAGTTAGATAAAGTCGGTAAATCAGTTGAAGGAAGGGATATTTATTTAATTTCGATGGGAAGCGGAAAGACGAAAGTTTTTCTATGGTCACAAATGCATGGTGATGAACCGACTGCAACTGCCGCACTTTTTGATATGTTCAATTTATTCAGAGACGACAATACTTTTAGTGAATTCAAAAAATATCTCTTATCAAATCTTAGCATTTACATAATTCCAATGGTAAATCCTGATGGTGCAGAAGAATTTCAGCGAAGAAATATTGTTGAGATTGATTTGAACAGAGATGTTTTAATGCAGCAAACTCCCGAAGCAAAAATTTTAAAAGAAGTTTTCGATAGTTTAAAAGCTGATTTCGGCTTCAATCTTCACGATCAGGGAAGAGATTATTCAGCAGGCAATTCTTTCAACCCTGCATCAATATCATTTCTTGCACCCGCACCTGACTATGAAAAAAGTCTAACATCATCAAGAAAAAAAGCTATGAAACTCATTGGCAATATAGTAAGTGTTTTGAATGAGTTCATTCCCGGACATATTGCAAAATATTCTGATGACTATGAACCAAGGGCATTCGGTGATAATTTTACTAAATGGGGTACGAGTGTCGTTCTTCTTGAAAGCGGCGGCTGGCGGGGTGATCGAGAGAAACAATTCCTTCGTAAAATAAATTACATTACTATTCTTTCTGCATTAAACAGCATCGCAAGTGGAGGTTATACAAATACGGATATAAGTGTTTACGAGTCAATTCCACAAAATGAAAAGTTTATGATGGATGTAATTCTCAGAAATCTGAAAATTAAAAAAGACGATAAAGACTATGTCGTTGATATCGGAATTAACTTCGATGAAATAAATATAAACGGGGCTAAAGAATTTTATCTCAAAGCTGAAATAGAAGATGTTGGCGATCTTTCTGTCTTCTCAGGTTATGAGGAATTTGATCTATCGGGTTACACGGTCGAACCCGGTAAAACAGCTTTGGAACTTTATCATTCACTCGAAGAATTAGAGAATATTAATCCGGTTCAACTTTATAGCAGGGGTTGTACGAATATCATTTTGAATAATGAAAATTTTTATGGTAAATTTTCTAAATTTCCTTTTAACATAATTATTAACCGAAACAGTATCCCGGATAGTAAAATTAAACCGGAAGAATCTCCCAACTTTATCATAACAAAAAATAATGAAGTTAAATTTGTTGTTGTAAATGGATTTTTGATTGATGTTGAAAAAGCTGAGAGCTGGAATGGTAATTCACTAGTTTATGGAATAAAGTAAACATTCAATGCCTCCCCGATCATTAAGAGAACGATTTAATACCAGCAAAGAAGCACTGAAGAAGCTTGGTTTGGAATTTAATTCTGAAGCTCTTCCTTTGATAAAAAAACTCTACGACACTTCGTACTGGATTTTTCTAAATGAAAAATCAGCAAAAAAAATAACTATGCAAACATTCATTGAGGCTATTGAAAATTGTGATATAACAAAAAATGACTCTGATTGGAATAGCTGGATTCACAGAATCTGGATAAGAGAAATTCTTGAATATTATTCCAAAAAAGAAAATGACACACAAACGGTTTTTGATTTCATCGACCATGCAGTATTAAATTCAGATGATGCACAAAAGTTTTTCAAATCCCCGGATTCAAAAAGTAAACTGCAAATAGCTCTTGAAAAACTTCCAGCTGTTCTTCGAATTCCATTAATCATGAAAGAAATTAGTAATTTTAATTATGAAAAAATTGCTGTGCTTGTTGATGTACCTGATGGAGTTATTGCAACGAGGATTTACAGGGCAAGAAAACTTTTATTTCTTTTTTCAACCGGGAATTTTGATTATGAAAAAGAGAAAAGAAATTGGATGAAAAAAGTATCAGCAAAACTAATATTTGATTTAAGAAGATGTGCTTGCTTTGTTGATGATGAACTAATCCCGGAACAAAAAACAATTTTCTCCGAACTAATTGCTAATAACAAATCGTACGAAGCTGAAGTCTTGATTCAGGATGGAATTAAAAAATTGTTTGTCGGTTACCAGCCTGACACAAATACTCATGAGTGGATAAAATTCAGAATTGAGAAAAAAGCTCGTAAAAAGTTCGGACAAACAGTTTAATCCACCATTTACAACCTGGTCAACCTGAAGTGCCATTTAAGCGTAAATAGTTGATTTTAACCAATATTCAAAAACTTTAGATAGGTATTAATTAATTTAGCCTTAAAAATTTGACTCTGCGTGGGCTTAAGCTTAAATTAGTAGCCTGAATTAATAAAGAGTTAGTTATGGCAAGGATAAAAAATATAGAAGCATTCTGCAACTCGTGTGGTACGGTACAGAAAATGGAAATTACTAGCAGCGTAACAGGCGAAGAGTCAGAATATAAAAAGTGGGCAAAATGTAAGTCCTGTAAACAGGTTATGCTCGTAGATATCAGTGATATTATAAAAAATAATGCTGCTACGCTTGAGGGAATTGAAAATGAAGAATGCAAAAAATATTCACCTTCAAGTACCTTCGAAGTTGGAGAAACAATTTATCACGAAAACTGGGATGATTTCGGAAGAGTAATCTCAAAAGAAACTCTTTCAAATGGAAAAAGCTCAATCTCAGTTGAGTTTCAAAAATCCGGTATAAAAAAACTTATTGAATCATTAAATAACCAAGAAGTGAGGTGAAATAATTTGGTTGGCATTTCAGTTGGAGAAAATGAATCCATTGATAAAGCTTTAAGACGTTTTAAAAAGAAATATGAGAGATCCGGTATTCTTAAAGAATATAAGAAACGTACTTTCTTTGTAAAGCCCTCGGTTAAAAAACGAATGGAAAAAATTAAAGCTACACGGCGCTCGCAGAGATCTGATGAGTTTTAAATCTTCCTGGATGTGGGATAATATTGATTAAATTATTTTTCTTTGACCTTTACTATTATCTCACATCCTGATTACTTCAAATGCAGGACTGGTTCGATCACTGAAGGTTCTTTTTCTTTAGAATAATATTTCTTCAAATGTTTGATTATAATCTCATAAGCCTCATCAACAGTATCACACATAGAAAATAAATTCAAATCAGATTTGCTTATCATTCCGAACTCAACAAGTGCATCAAAGTTTATTATTTTACTCCAGTATTTTTTATCATAAATAATTACAGCAAGTTTTTTTCTCACCTTTGCTGTTTGAAGCAAAGTTAAAATTTCAAACAGCTCATCCATAGTACCAAAACCACCGGGAAAAACTACGAGGGCTTTAGATAGATAGGCAAACCAGAATTTTCTCATAAAGAAATAATGAAATTCAAAGCTTAAATCCTGAGTAACGTAATTGTTGACAAACTGTTCAAATGGAATACTAATATTTAAACCAATCGAATAACCTCCAGCTTTCTTTGCACCTTTATTTGCTGCCTCCATTATCCCGGGACCTCCACCTGTACAAATTATAAATCTGTTAGCAGTTGTTTCAAGATTTAAAGACCACTGTGTTAAGCGTCTGGAAAGTTCAACTGCATCCTCATAATATCTTGACATATCAAGATAAAGCTGAGCTTCACGGAGCTTCTTTGCAAAATTTTCAGTTTGAAGCGGATTGGAATTTTTTATTGTGTTATAATCTCTTGATGCATCTCTTCGTGATTTCAATCTTGCTGATCCGAAGAATACAATTGTATCCATCACTTTAAATTTTTTAAACTTACTTTTGGGTTGAAGATATTCTGTTAAGATTCTTATTGTTCTTCCATCTGAAGAACTGAGAAACTCTTCGTCTTGATATGCTTTTACCGGTTTTTTCATCTTACCTTTACGATTATTTTATTTACTTATTGAAAGTTTAACCACAGATTGTTTTATTTGCAGGGAATAATTATTTCTGTTTTCAACTGAAGTAATATAAATATATTGTCAATCATTCTCATTTTAAGTTTTCTGAAATTATAATAACACCTAAATGAAAATCCTTGTTACTGTTATTTTTTTGATTTTTGTGCCTAGCAGAATTTTCTCTGAAGCACCCGAAAAAATAATAAAAGAAATTGATCGTATAATTTCGGAAGTTCCGGCGGGAACTAAAATGGCAATATTGATTTGCAACCCTCTTACACAGGATACAATTGTAAGTATAAGCCACACTGAATCGATGATACCTGCTTCAAATACTAAATTGTTTACTACAGCAACAGCACTTGAATTATTAAGCGGTGAGTTTCTTCTTTCCACAAAAATACTTGCTGATGAAGACGATCTTAGTGATGGGATTATTAATGGAAACATTTATATAAAAGGTTTTGGAAATCCAGTATTTACAACTGAAGATCTTGAAAACCTGGTTAATGAACTTTATAAATCCGGACTCCGGAAAATAACAGGTAATGTTATCGGTGATGATACTTATTTTGATAATGTCTATTCCAGAGACGACTGGATTAGTGAAGAACATGCAAATGTTAAACTTCCACCAATTTCAGCTCTGGTGATCGACAGAAACAGAACCATAGTTACAAAAAAAAGAAAAGGTAAGTATAGAAATTATTTTGTCAATGTAGATAATCCTCCTTTGTTTGCGGCAAAAAAGTTGAACGAAAAGCTTCTTTCATCTGGAATCGAAGTGGAAGGAAAATACATTTCCGGTCAGGCTGCTGATAACACAAAAATTCTTGCTGAATCATCAATCGAACTACGCGAACTGATCAAGTTAATAAATAAGAACAGTGATAATTTTTATGCTGAATGTTTGTTTAAAACTTTAGGTTCAGCTTACAGTGGGCAACAGGGTAATTCATTTTTCTCAACACAAGCTATACTTGAATATATAGAAGATAATGGTATTTATTCAGAAGGAACAACTATAGTGGATGGTTCGGGTATTTCGAGATTTGATCAGGTTACTGCAGGAGCTCTTGTAGGACTACTTGAAAAAATCTATTTCAATATAAAACAATTTGATGATTTCTATAATTCGCTTAGTATTGCCGGAGTTGATGGAACATTAAAAAAGAGATTAATCGGAACACCGGCAGAAAACAATTTCAGAGGAAAGACCGGAACCTTGAATGGCGTTTCTTCAATTGCAGGTTATGTTACAACTAATGACGGTGATGATATTATAGTATGTATAATGTTTGAATTTACCAAAGGCGGTGCGAACAAACATAAAAGTATTCAGGATGAAATAATTGAGGTTCTTGCCGGATGGAAGAATTAAAGCCTTGTAAAAAATTACAAGGCTTTAAAAAATCTGAGGTAATTATTTTTTATTCCTGCCCCGGAATTTGCTGCGGCAGTGATGGTGTTTGAGGTATATTTTGTCTCCCTGATTCCTGAATGATACTTCTCTGTTCCTGAGTTACTTTACCAGGTAAAAAGAACAGGTTAGCGATAATTGCAAGTATTGCAACTATACCACCCAACCACCAGGTTGCTTTGCTTAAAAAGTCAGCAGTTCTTCTCGTTCCGAACATAGAACCCATATTACTTGCGCCGCCGAATGTTCCGGCTAACCCGCCGCCTTTACTTGCCTGCATCAATATAACGATGATCAATAAAACAGCGGCAATCGAAGCGATTAAAACTAAAATACTGTACATTATTTCTCCTTTATTCTAAATACTAAATCATTTTTTATTTGTAGCGGGGGAGGGATTCGAACCCCCGACACGTGGATTATGATTCCACTGCTCTAACCAACTGAGCTACCCCGCCCTTTCTTTTCCACTTAGAATCGGGACGCAAATATAGCCACAAACCCAAATATTTTCAAAAATTAACAATAATTTAAGTTTTTGCAGTGGACTTCGTGAGCAAATAATTTAATTTTTATCCCTTTCGAGATTTTGCCAAAGAATATCCAGCAATTCATTCAACCCAACACCTGTAACTGAAGTAAAGATTATCGGTTTATCCGAAATTCCTTTGAACTTTTTCTTTGACATTTCCATTATTTTTTTGAATCAACCAAATCTGACTTGGAGAGGGAAACCAGCATTTTCTTTTGAATTAATTTTGGACTGTAACTTTTTAATTCATTAAATAAAATTTCAAAATCTTTCTGCAAATTCTCAGAAGTAATTTCAATCAGGAATAAGATTATTCTGGTTCTCTCGATGTGTCTTAAAAACTGATGACCCAGACCTTTGCCTTTAGAGGCTCCTTCAATTATTCCCGGAATATCCGCAACAGTAAAACTTTGGAAATCTTTATACCGGACAATTCCAAGATTAGGTTCTAAAGTAGTAAATGGATAATCAGCTATTTTAGGTTTTGCAGAAGATATTTTTGAAATTAAAGTGGACTTACCTGAATTTGGAAAACCAACAAGCCCAACATCAGCAATTAATTTTAATTCAAGAATAACCTTTTTATACTCACCCGGTTTTCCTTCTTCAGCAAATCTTGGTGTTTGATTTGTAGGAGTTGCAAATTTGCTGTTGCCCCTTCCTCCTTTTCCGCCTTTTGCAATAATTACTTCCTTTCCATCTTTATCAAGATCAAAAAGTATTTCTTCTGTCTCAGCATCTTTAACAACAGTACCAACAGGCACACTTATAATAATATTGCTTCCGTTTTTTCCATCTTTCAATGAGCTACCACCATTACCACCATTGCTTGCTTTATATTTTTTTTTGTATCTGAAATCCAGAAGAGTATGAAGATTATTATTTGCTCTGATTACAACATTGCCACCGTTTCCACCATCTCCTCCTGAAGGACCACCTTTGGGAACATATTTTTCGCGGCGAAATGTTACTGCACCATTTCCGCCATTGCCGGAAATTACTTCAATGAGTGCATAGTCAATAAACATCAGGCTTGCCTGAAGTAATTAGATACCGCGTTTGTGAATGTTATTGCTTCTTTTGAGTAGGGACTAATTTTATAAGAAGTGAAAACTGCTTTCAAAATCTCAGAGGCATCTTTATACGAATGGCAGTCCATTATTCTTTCTACAGTATTAGTGAAATCCTCTTCATCATTTGCAAAAATATAAGAAACGATTTTTTTCATTTCTTTCCTTTTCAGATAACTGAAGAGATCTTTTTGTCTTTGTATTCTGGTTATTTTTTCTTTTTGTACTACTGTATCTTTTCTTTCAACAACTTCCTCTTTAATAATTTCAATTTGTTCCGGTTCTTTGGTCTCAATGTGAACTTCAGGTTCTTTTTGAATATCCTCAGTTTTATCTTTTATGTTTATAAAACTTATTTCATCAATATTCTTTATAAATTCATCTATTTCATCCGCTTCGGGTACGGGTGAAGATAAATCTTTACTTTCAACCGCATGTTCTTCGGTTATCTCTTCAATAATTTCTTCTGTGCTTTCTTTTGAGCTGATATTATTATAATACTCATCTATATTTTCAAATAAATTCAATAATTCATCATCAAAAGCTGTGGATTTTGGAACAACTTCTTCTACAACCTCCCCGGTATGTTCTTGTGATTTATGATCTAAAATATTTTTTTCAATATCGGATTTTTGATCTTCACCAACAAAATCTCTTATCATTTCCTCAACGATTTCTTTTTCAACACCGGTTTCTAATAGCTGTGATTCAGAACCAGCTTGATTCAAAATTTCATTTTCAGTTGAATCAACACTCAAATCATCCAATTCCAATCCAAAATCATCGGTTGTTTTGCTTTCGGTTTGTACTAAATCTGCGCTTAAATCATTTATATCATCTGTAACAGGTATATCTTGCTCATTCCCGGTTTGATGGATAAGCTCTTCATCATAAAGTGATAAAAGTGTCTCTTCTTCTTCAGGGCTCAGGAATGATTCAATATCTGTATCGGCAACTTCACTTAGATTTTTTGGTGAAAGATTATCAGTGATTGGAGCTGCATCTTCAACTTCTGATTCGATTGTTATTCCATCCTGATCTTCAATTACTATTTTTGAATCCTGTATTTGTAATCCTTCAATATTTTCTCCTGCTGTTTGCTGAATCAAAATCTTTTTCAGCTCATTTTTATCAAACTGTTTTTTTACACCATTTACCATACCTTTGCGAAGCCTGAAGACAAGATCGAGCATGTTTTTCTCTTTAAGAAAAATCTCTATTGCTGTTGATGATATTAAATTTTTATCAACTCCTCCAACATTAAAAAAATCGCCCATAGAACTGAGGGCATTATCTATTAGCTGCTCCTGGTTTGAAGTGAAGAGCTCACTATCAATTTTATTTAAAATAAGATCAAATTCGGTTAGAGAGATTTGGACAAGCTTTCGCTTGGATAGATATGCTGAAAGAACTTTTCTAAAATATTCGTAGTAATACAAATACTTCAGCATCATCTGAAGTTCTTCTACCGATATGATTGGTTGTTCATTAAAAATTAGTTTTGTCAGGGACCATTTAGGTCTCACCAGATAATTAATATTAAATGAAACAGCCTGAAAAATAAGTTTCTTTGCATCTTCAATAGATATCTTTTTATTTCTTTTTATTTCGCTTGAAATTTTTTGAAAGTGCTCAAATATTTCTTTACCGGCATAATCAAAGTAAGACTGTTGAAGTAACTTGCGGCGATCTGAATAAATCATAAAATCAAGTTCAGCAGAGATGTATTGTACTACGGCAGGATGAACTCCGGCTGATGTTATCTTTTCCAGAGTGAAGTTAGTGCCAAGACTTTTCACCTGGTTATAACAAAAATCGCCTATGAATTTTATTTCTTTCTCAAACATCACATTTCTCTCTAAATTTTCGGTATCAAATTAAGAAACCGAATTACTATTGGCAAATTTAATGTATTTTTTTCCCAAAATTCAGGCCTATGAAAAATCCTGCTTTAAGGCAGGATTTTATAAAAATTACTATTTCCAATCGGTCAATTTATACTTCAACTTCTTTAGATTTTACCTTTGCCATCACAAAATCTCTATTCATTCTCGCAATGTTTGTAACCGAAATTCCCTTTGGGCATTCAGCTTCGCAAGCGTAAGTGTTTGTGCAGCTTCCAAACCCAAGTTCATCCATCACTTTTACCATTCTTTCAACTCGCCGGTAACGCTCAGGCTGACCTTGCGGAAGTAAAGCATACTGCGATACTTTAGCTGAAACGAATAACATTGCAGAAGCATTTTTACAAGCAGCAACACAGGCTCCACAGCCAATACAGGAGGCAGCATCCATTGCCAAACTGGCAATATCTTTAGGAATCGGGATTACGTTTGCATCTGGTGCACCGCCTGTGTTAACAGAGACATAAC
>JACAFA010000033.1 GCA_013388525.1 Ignavibacteriaceae bacterium
GACTGCGAATGGTATGTGTCTCAATCTTTCCCGAAATGTTACCGGAACATTTTTAAAAATATTTATTGAAGAATAAGTAACAGAAGATTGAGCTTTCATTCCTCTGAAAACATACCAGGCAATCATCAGCGGGATGATCGCAAGAAAATAAAGAACCCAGGGATAGGCAAAAGTTATTCCGCTAAACACTCTCCACCTCCTCTTCAACCGGAACTTGTTCTTTCGGAATGGTATTGTTCACTATCTCCCTCGCCTGTTTCATCATTTCTTCATTGACTGATGGCAGCGGAATGAACTTAGCAAATTTCACAAGGTCTGCATTATTGAGGAACTCATTTGTAATCGTCAATATATTTTCTGCGCCCGGAACTTTTCTTAACTGCTGCATTTGTTCTGAGGTTGTTAGTTCAAGTGCAGGCAGATTAAATCTTTCTTCAAAATATCCACGAATAATTCCTGTAATTTTTGAATGATATTCCTTAACCAAACCTTTCTGCCAGAGTTTTTCCTGTTCCAGATTATCAAGTGCAGATAATGCTCTAACGTGAGCAGGAATTCTTATAATCTTTTTCTTCACAGGCTGCTCAGCTTTTTTCTTCTTGTATCTTCTGTATAAGTAGTATGCAATCGCCGATGCAAGAATTACAATCAATGCAACCAACAAAACAACTTTCCAATCGAGTGGAATTGTTACCGGTTCTTTTACATCTTTTACGTCTGCCTGCAAATCAACAGGAAGAGTATGCACAGTAAAAGTAACCGGATTTGAAAGAGTGATTTTTTCTTCATCATCTCCCTGAATTTTATATCGAACAGCTATTGGTGGAATTGTGATTGCAGCAGAATCATAACAAGAAATTATATAACCTATTGTTGTTGACCTAATATTATTCTCTTCTTTTGAAACTGGCGGCAGTTCTTTTATGATTTCAACAGCTTTAAGACTATCTCTGATAAAAGGTGTTGTTATCTTAATATTTTTTTCAGCCCTGATTTCCAGAGTATAATTAATAAAATCACCGACGAGATAATCACTTGAATCGACTGAAGCGAGTATAGAGATAGATTGAGCAGAAAGATTAATGCTAAGAAGAATCAGAAGAGCAACATATTTCATCAGTTTAGTTACCATCTTCTCTCACGCATCCTGAAAAAATTAATAAGCGGAGTGATGTAATTCGCTCCTGCCTGCACGTAAACGCTGTCGAGTCTGCTTGTAATAAACAATGATCTTCTTTTCGCCTGAATCTCCTGTTTTCTTTTTCGTAGAGCTTCCTGCACACGGGTGCTGCTTGTATCAATCCAGCGTTCTTCATTGGTTTCAGCATCAGTAAGTTTTATCAGTCCCATTTTCGGAATTTCAGATTCACGTCTGTCATCCAGTACGATTCCAATGAGATCGTGTTTCTTGCCGACAACGCGAAGAATTTTTTCATATCCATCATCCATAAAATCTGAAAGAAGAAAAACAATCGAACGTTTTTTTATTGCACCGTTCATAAACTCAAGTGCAGAGCGAAGATTTGTTTTATTTCCTTCCGGCTGAAATGAAAGAACATCCCGCACAATTCTTAACACGTGTGAATTTCCTTTTCTGGGCGGGACAAATTTTTCAACTTTGTCTGTGAAGAGAATCAAACCGACTTTATCATTATTCTTCAAAGCAGAGAAAGCGAGTATCGCACTCAGTTCAGCAGCAACACGCTGTTTTGTTTTTGAAAGTGAACCAAACATCTGCGAGCCGCTTAAATCAATCATCAAAATAACAGTGAGTTCACGTTCCTCTTCAAATATTTTAATATACGGATGACCAAACCGTGCCGTAACATTCCAATCAATATTTCTGATGTCATCACCAAATTGATATTCGCGAACTTCAGAAAATTCCATTCCGCGACCTTTGAAAACAGAATGGTATTCTCCGGAGAAGACCTGGTTAACAAGTCCCTTCGTTCGTATCTCAATTTGCCGTACTTGTTTTAATAATTCTTTAGTGAGCATGGCCCTCACCTTTATCCTCTCTTAGAGAGACTGTGTGAAAATTCCGAAAAACCGTTAAAACGGTTAAGAAGAATTTTGCTTTTGCTTCTTTTTCCCACAGTTGAAACTGTGGGTTAATAATATTCACGCAACCTCTTATAGAGAGAGATTTTTTTTCACTTCTTACATTTTCCATCAAACATCTTCCATCCTTACGGCACTTCAACTTTATTCAGAATTTCAGAGATGATTGATTCAGAAGTTATTTCCTCCGCTTCAGCTTCATAAGTAACTGCAACTCTGTGTCTCATTACATCATAACAAATAGCTCTTACATCTTCAGGAATTACGTAACCTCTGCGTTTAATGAACGCCATTGCTTTTGCACCGAGAGCAAGATTTATCGTTGCTCTTGGTGATGCACCGTAGCTTATTAACTCAGCTAATTTATCCAATCCAAATTCTTTTGGTCTGCGTGTAGCAAATACTATATCAAGAATATACTTTTCAATTTTTTCATCAATATAGACTTCGTGAATTAATTGTCTTCCTCTGAGAATATCTGCCGGAGAAATAACCGGATTCGGCGTTCCCATTGTATCATTAATATTATGCCTCATTATTTCCAATTCTTCTTTTCGATCAGGATAAGTAATTTTGATTTTCAGCATAAACCTGTCAACCTGCGCTTCTGGTAAAGGATAAGTACCTTCCTGCTCGATTGGATTTTGTGTTGCAAGAACAAGAAATGGTTCTTCAAGTTTGAATGTTTGCTCACCGATTGTAACCTGTCTTTCCTGCATTGCTTCAAGCAGAGCACTTTGAACTTTAGCAGGCGCACGATTAATTTCATCAGCAAGAATAAAGTTTGAGAACAGAGGACCTTTCCTGATGAAAAAGTTTCCGTCTTTCTGATTATAAATTTGTGTTCCGATTAAATCTGCAGGAAGAAGATCTGGTGTGAATTGTATTCGCTGAAACTTTGCTTTCATTGCTGCCGCAAGTGTTTTAATTGCAAGTGTCTTTGCAAGACCAGGAACTCCTTCAAGCAAAATATGACCATTACCCAACAAACCAACTACGAGTCGTTCAACCATTTCTTTCTGACCGACGATAACTTTGGCAATCTCAGAAAACAGAAGATCAACAAAAGCACTTTCCTGTTTTATTTTTTCGTTTAGTTGCGCAATATCCACTGTGAACCTCTTAATGTTTATAAAAATAAGTGATAAAATTAAGGAATTTGAGCCTAAGGCTTATCAGCCTGAAGCTGAAAATACGATTAGACGGGCGCAAACTTATAAATGTTGCGTTTTCTAATCAAGAATA
>JACAFA010000121.1 GCA_013388525.1 Ignavibacteriaceae bacterium
AGATGTTTTACAAAAACATTATGATTGCCTGTTTCTTTAATAATTTCATCTCTTACTTGGTTTGCAGAATCAAGCGATCTGCAAGCCATATAAACTTTAGCTCCAAGTTTGGCAATTTGTTTAGCTGCTTCTTTACCGATTCCTTTATTAGAGCCTGTTATTATTACTGTTTTATTTTTCATTTTATCCTCGTTTTCTTTTGTTGCTTATTAAATTATAACAAAAGGCTTAGTGGAATCGTTCCTTACCTTTTGAACGAATAACACATTAAAAACGTTTATTGTGTATGAAAAATCTTAAGATAGAAGACATATCCCGAATAATAGAAATGGCGTGGGAAGATCGAACACCTTTTGAAGCAATTGAAATTCAGTTTGGTTTGAAAGAGAACGAAGTGCGGGAAATTATGAGAAGAGGAATGAAACTATCAAGTTTTAAAATGTGGCGTGAGCGAGTAAGCGGAAGAAAAACAAAACATCTTTCATTGCGTTCAAAAGAAGTGAAACGGTTCAAGAGTAAGAATCAATAAAAAGCCGGGATGTTTTTCACGGCTTATGTTTATTACTTCTAAAAAATTAGGTTGTTGCTATTTCATCAATATCATCTTCTTAGTTTCAATAAAAGCTCCGGCAGTTAAACGATAGAAATAAATTCCGCTTACAAGATCAGAGCTGCTAAAATTAATCTCATATCTTCCGGCATTACGGTATTCATCAGCCAAAGTAGCAATTTCATTGCCAAGGACATCATAAACTTTCAAAGTTTGATGACTGCCAACTGGAGACTGCCAAATTATTTTTGTGTTTGGATTAAACGGGTTTGGGTAATTTTGATAAAGCTGAAAGGAATTTGGTATGTGTGAATTTAATTCTTCAACATTACTAATCACACTGTTTCTTTTTCTGAAATACACTCGTAAAAATGCAGTCGAATTTATATTGCCTGGTGACATTACCTCATAGTTAACACAATAATCACCATTTGGCAATAAGGCTCCGGCTTTAAATGCAATCGTAGAATCATATCTGTCTGTAACAAATTCAGGTGCAGACCAGTTTAATCCTCTGTCTGTGCTGTAAGTGATTACCATATCACCTTGTGCATCACCGTTGGAAGTATTAAAATCCCTTTCATCTTTCCAGCTAAACCATAAAACACTTCTCTGAACATCATAACGAAAACATTCTACAAGCTGAGAACGCTTTCCTGCTTCAGACAATTGCCCATTTGAAGGATTTCTTGGTGTCATCCAGATTGATCCTAAATTATCACTGTATCTATATTCAACCCTGACACCCCAAAAAGGATTTCCCGTTGGATAAACGTGATAGGCAAGATGGAATCTGCCTTGATTATCAACTAACAAATCAGGATCCCAATCGGCATCATTAGTACTAATAAAAGTTACTGGATTTGACCATGTTTGTCCACCGTTTGTACTAACAACACCATAAATATCCCATTGCATTGTTCCACCCACAGAATCTCGCCATGCAATAGCTAAAGTATCTCCGGCAGTATCAAATTCTGCGTGCGGAAAAGCTGAATGATGACCATCAATAGAACTCAAAGTGTCCACTGGCGACCAGGTTATTCCGCCATCAATTGAACGTGTGTAAAATGATTCTGATGTTTGAGCTGAATTAGTGCTGCCTTCATGCCACATAACATGAATACGATTATATATGTCAATGGTAAAATGTGTTGCAAACCCTGTGTTTGTATAACTTGTAACCTGAGATGTTACACGAATAGAATCTTTAATGATATTAAGATTTTTATCAAGTTTTGAAATAAAGATAGCTGAAGGATTTCTTCCAGTCCACAAAACATATAAAGTATCATTTGAATCAATTGCAAGTTTAACCCCGCCTCCGCCTATTACCAGATTGGTTGGAGTAAATTGTTGAGGAGGATTAAGCCAATTTGTACCTCCATCATCGGAATAAGTCAGATAATGTCCCAGCGTTTGATTGACATTAGAAGAATTTACTTCCGATGTTGAGATAATAATTCTTCCATCACTTGTTGCAACGATATTATTATAAAGAACTCCTCGTTGTTTAGCTCCTGAATTTTTTAACGGCAAGAGAACTTCAGGTCCCCAGCCATTTCCCACACCATGCTGGGCGAAAGTAATTGAGATTGTAATTAAATAAATTAAAAAAATACTCCCAAAGGTATGTTTCATAAAACCTCCTGTAATTGCTAAACATTTGACAATAATTTTTACGAAAGGTTTAAAATTTTTCACTGATTTTTATTATTACGAAAAGCCTAAATCATAAATAAAATAGCCGTGATATTTCTACCACGGCTTTTGTTTATTACTTCTAAAAAATTAGGTTGTTGCTATTTCATTAATATCATCTTCTTAGCTTCAACAAAAGCTCCGGCAGTTAAATGATAGAAATAAATTCCGCTTACAAGATCAGAGCTTCTAAAATTAATTTCATATCTTCCGGCATGGCGGTTTTCATTAACTAACGTGGCAACTTCATTCCCAAGCATATCATAAATCTTTAATGTTTGATGACTGCTGACTGGAGTCTGCCAACTTATTTTTGTGCTTGAATTAAAAGGGTTGGGAAAATTTTGATAAAGTTGAAATTCTCCTGGTAATTCATTCCTGCCTTCATCAATTCCGGTGGATGAACAAATATCTTTAATAAGAATGTAATAAACCCACCCTGTTCTGGAAAATGTCTTAGTAACAATGTTTGGTGCAGCAGTCTGATTCAACTGATTAAAAATTACAGAAGGGGATGCGTTATAATGTTGAATTGAATCATAAGTTAAATATCCAAAAAAGTTACGCATCCAGAAAGGATTCGAAAG
>JACAFA010000062.1 GCA_013388525.1 Ignavibacteriaceae bacterium
ACTTCAAGATTTTCATCAAACGATTTCAGAAATCCTTCCGCCATCTGGCTGCGGCAGGAATTTCCGGTACAGAGTATTAAGATTTTTCTTTTCATTATTTCCTTTCTACTGTTCAATTGTCAAATTGTTTAATTGTTGGGTTTTAAGTAATCATAGCAATTTAGCAATTAAACAATTAAGCAGTTAAAACAAAGCTCCATAAATCAATCCACTGATTGTTGCCATCACTACAACCAAAGTAACATACACAACTGTTTTCTGTGTTCCGATCACACCACGAATAACGAGCATATTAGGCAATGACAAAGCCGGACCGGCAAGAAGTAAAGCCAGCGCCGGACCTTTTCCCATTCCGCTGTTTATCAATCCTTGAAGAATCGGAATCTCTGTTAATGTTGCGAAATACATAAATGCACCTGTTATTGATGCAAAGAAATTTGAGAATAAAGAATTACCGCCAACAAGATTTACAATCCATTCATTCGGAATAATTCCTGCGTTACCGTTGTTAGAGCCGAGTAAAAATCCTGCAACTAAAACTCCTGCAGCAAGTAAAGGCATGATTTGTTTTGTAAATCCCCACGTTTCACCAAGCCATTGATTTGGTTCATCTTCTGAAAAAGTCAGGACTAATGTTGTAGCAACAACTGCAACAACAAATGGAATTGTTGGATTATGATAAAATAAAATTCCTGAAATTATAACAACGAGAGTCCCAAGAATAACATATAGTTTTTTTACTTTTATGATGTAAGCCATTGAAAGAGCAAACCCAATTCCGAATATTGATGTGATGAACCATTTGTTTGCGAACATAAAATACCAGAAACCATCAATTGCATCAGTCTTGCCCCAATTAACAAAAACCAGGATTGCTACCAGAATAAAAAAATGAAGAGCAGTTTGCCATACAGGTCTTTCTTCAGGAATATCAGGCATTGCCATTTGTGCATCAGCTTTTTCTTTTTCCTCTTTG
Source organism: Ignavibacteriaceae bacterium (assembly GCA_013388525.1). Next base: position 977 of record JACAFA010000062.1, read on the forward strand.
CGATAGATAAAAGCCATAATCAAACCTATGATTATACTAAATGATACCGCACCAATTACTCTTGCAATTCCAAGCTCAAGCCCAAGTATTCGCGCCGTAAGAATAATTGCCAGAATATTTATTGCAGGACCCGAGTATAAAAAAGCAATTGCCGGACCTAATCCTGCACCGCGTTTATGAATGCTTGAGAATAAAGGCAAAACCGTACAGGAACAGACAGCAAGTATAGTTCCTGATCCAGCGGCTACTAAGTATGCAATCCATTTTTTTGCCTTCGCTCCAAAATATTTTATAACTGCTGCCTGACTGACAAATACTGCAATTGTACCTGCTATAAAAAAGGCTGGAATAAGACAAAGTAAAACGTGTTCCTGTGCATACCATTTTGCAAGATCGAA
>JACAFA010000022.1 GCA_013388525.1 Ignavibacteriaceae bacterium
AATCCGACTGTATCGCTAATCAGAATTTTTTCTCCGGCGAAATTAATATTTCGTGTAGTTGAATCAAGTGTTGCAAATAATTTATCCTCAGCAAAAACATCTGACTTAGTTAGAAGGTTGAACAAAGTTGACTTACCTGCATTTGTGTAACCGGCAATCGAAATTCTCACAAAATCTTTTCTACCTTTACTTTGCGTTTGTCGTTGTGATTCAATCTCTTTCAATTTTTCTTTCAGATGACTAATCCTGGTTCTAATCATTCTTCGGTCAGTCTCAATCTGTGTTTCGCCTGGACCTTTTGTTCCAATTCCGCCGTATTGTTTTGAAAGATGTGTCCAAGCCCTCGTTAATCTTGGCAGCATATATTCAAGCTGTGCAAGCTCCACCTGTGTTTTTGCTTCTTTGGTTTTTGCACGAAGAGCAAAGATATCAAGTATCAATCCGCTTCGGTCAACTATCTTTCTATTAAAAAGTCTTTCAAGATTCCTAACCTGAACAGGAGTCAGATCATCATCAGAGATAACAAGATCTATTTCATTCAATTCAACAAGCTGAGCCAATTCTTCCGCTTTTCCCTTACCAATATAGAATGCCGGATCGATTGCTGATTTTGACTGAATAATTTTAAATATCGAATCAGCTCCTGCGGTGTCAGCAAGCTCCTCAAGCTCGGAAAGATGTTCCTCCACCTTCTCACGGCTAATGTGTCGAGTTTGAAGTGCAATGAGCATTGCACGTTCGCTACGCTTGTTAGTTATATCAATCAAATTTATAAAACGGTTTTAACATTAATAAAATATTCAAATCACTCATTGCATGGATGCATGGTTGCATGGATGCATGATTACATATAAACTAAAAATGAATTTTTCCATGCAGTCATGCATTCATCCATTCACGCACCGGTCTTGATTTCGGTAATTTCCTTTTTAGCATTTCTGGCAATTGTCATTTCCACCAGTGCAAGAAGAATAGCAATAAGCAAAAAATATTTCCATAACTCTGAGCCAAATCGTGCCTGCAAAATCATTTCAGCAGGATTCTCATTTTTACCAATGCGAATATGCTTCCCCTTAAAATTAATTTTTTCAAGATACTCATCAAATTCACTTTTACTTAAATATTCTGTAATTGATTCAGCCGGATCTGTGTTAACACTGACTGTTGCCAAAAGTTTTTCACCGGAAAAGAATTTATAATTTCCGCCGGTAAAAGTTGAACTATAAGAAATAAAATCTGATAACTGATTCTCATCCATATTTATAAAATCTTCTTTGTTATCAGGTCTCACAACTTTTATTTGTGGAAGTGTTCTCTCAGATACATTTACATTTATTATTTCTCCGGCAATATAATTTTCATCTCCAATGTTTTTTGAAGAAAGATACATAACCGATTTTGTAACTAAAGGAGCGAAAATACTTTTAATCGGAAAATCACTCCACGAAAAAACGGGAGAGCAATTGAACAATAAAACTTTTCCTTCGCCAATAGAATATTCACTCAAAAAACTACTTTCATCTTCCAGCTTGATTATACTCTTGCCTTTTCCACCGGGATTTATTTTAAAGTAAGAATATATATCAGGCGACTCAATCTGCTTCTTCTTTTCATCCATAAAAATATTTTCAAACAACGGATGATTAAAATCAGTTTCATTAAACCGGACGGATTGTCCTTTATCAGTTTTTGCAAATATTCCAGAAGCGAAAACATTTATCGAATTAAGTGAACTGATTAAATTCGTCGCTGTTAAGTCGGAGGACGGAAAAATAATTACTCCTTTACCTGAACTAAGGAATTGATTTATTTTTTCTTTTGCGTTCAGAAAATTACTGCTTACCAAAATCATCACCTGAAAATTATTTAGCTGTATTCCGGAAATCTGCTCGGTTTTTTTCACTGTAATTTCAAAATAACTTTGGTCTGAAACCGATTTTAATGCAGCTTCAACAAGCTTAATATCTGCCGGATTATCTGCAAGAATCAATATGGAAATTTTTTCAGGTATGTTGAAAGATGTGAAGCGTTTATTATCCTCAAGAATATCATCTTCCTCAATTTCAACTAATGCATCATTAATTCCATTAACTTTAGCAGAAGCTTCAAGGTTAACAATTTTCGATTCGCCCGGATTAAGATTCACACTTTGCTGAGCAAGTCTTTCTCCATTAATAAAAAGTGAAACTACAAGGTTGTCTTTCGTTCTTTCTGAATAATTTTTCACTGTCGCCTCAAACTTAACAGGCTTATCCTTCTCAAATATCTGTGTGTTAATCTTCAGATCTTCAATTCCAAAATTGGATACTTCTTTCCCTGAATAATTGAATGAATAAAAACGGACTTGTTCGCCAAGCTGTTCTTTCAGATCGGAAATTTCATCTTCATTCGCAAGTCTTCCTTTTTGAAAATCAGTGAAGAGATAAATTTCTTTGTTGAAATTTTTTGCTTCACCAATTAGTTGAGCAGCTTTAATGATTGAATTATTTAATTTACCGCTGGCGTACGAAATAGTTGCCGCATCGATTGTTTGCTGAAATTTTGCGATGTTTGAAGTCATTTCAATTTCATCCGGCTGATGCGAGACAAGTATCAACCCGAACTCATCACCTTCTTCAAATTGAGTCAGAATATCTTTTATAGCTTCCTTCGCCTGGTTGAAATAAGAACCGTTTTCATCAATGACAGACATACTGAATGTGTCATCAAGAATAAATACGGCAGTTGTTTTTGCTGCAGAGGTTGTCCCGCCAATAGAAACTCCGACAATAGTAGGTCTTGCAAATGCAGTTACGATGCTCAGAATTATTAAAACTCTTAATGCAAGCAGCAGCCACTGCTTTAGTATTATCTTTCTGATTTTATTTTTCTGAAGTTCTTTAAGAAATTGAAGCGTGCTGAATTCAATTTTTTTTAGCTTGCGAAGATTCAGCAGGTGAATTATAATAGGAATAGATGCAGCTAATAGTCCGAATAAAATTGCAGGATTAAGAAACGTCATTCAGTTAAATTTATTAGTTAATTAATTTTTCTTCATGAAAATAGCAATATGTTAGCCGTTAATCTATACAGGATTTTTGCACTCTGTTAAATTTTAGTTGTTGAGAATTCATCAACCGATAGATATTATTGCACCTGATTTCATTATTATTAGAATTAAAAATGGGCGAAATACTTAAAAGAAGATTAAAGCAGGAAAAATTCAGCGGAGTTGAACAGGAAGTTGTACTTAATCTGCTTGTAGCATCCAATTACCTTCATTCTGAACTTGATGAAATTTGCAACCGGTTCAAAATTACACTGGCACAATTTAATGTTTTGAGAATTTTAAAAGGCGCTCATCCCGAAGGTTATCCAAGAGGAGAAATTATCAGAAGAATGGTTGAACCTTCACCTGATGTTACAAGATTGATTGACAGATTAATTAAGGAAGGACTTGTTGAAAGATACAGTTCAGAAAGTGACAGAAGATTATCAATGGCTCGAATTACAAAAAAAGGGATCGCGGTTCTTAGAAAAATTAATCCTGAGATTGATAAGTTTATTTCAGATTATTCCTCGTCGCTTACGAAATCAGAGAAAGAAATGCTGTCGAACATTTGTGAGAGGTTATATGCGAAGGAAATAAGCCCCCAATAAATCTCCCCCAAAGGGGGAGACTTTCTGTTTCTATTTTAAAACCATCATCTTTTTTACCGATACATAGTCACCTGCTGTAAGTCTGTAAACATACATTCCACTTGCAATGTTGCTTCCTGTAAACTGAACTTCTTTGTATCCAGCTTCCTGCTCTTCGTTTACCAATGTAGCTATCTCGCTTCCCAATATGTCGTATATTTTTAATGTTACTCTTGCATCCTGCGGTAGCTGGTATTGTATCGTTGTTGTTGGATTGAATGGGTTCGGATAGTTCTGCTCTAGCTTGAATTGCTTTGGACCAACATAACTGAATATAAATTGCTTCGTCATCATTATTCCCATTCCGTCAGTTATCGTAAATTCAATTGTGTCTTTTTTATTTATCGGTGCATTTCGTTCTACGTCAAATATGAACGATGCCTCAGCCTCTGACTTCGCCTCCAGAGTCTCTATCGTTTCTTCTTCTTTGCTAAAGCTCAGCGATGATGATTTCTTCGTGAGTGCAACGAATACGTTTGTGGCGGCATTCGTCTCCGATACGTTGGCAACAGTCAGCACAATCTCGTTGCCCTTTGTGCCGGGAGCGATTTCATATACCGTCTGTGAAAATGAATGATATGCTATTGCCGTTGCAATAATTAAAATTTTTATTCTCATTTTTTATCTCTGCATCTATATCGTCCC
>JACAFA010000015.1 GCA_013388525.1 Ignavibacteriaceae bacterium
AATACCCAAAACTCTTAAGTAGATTTTCATCGCTTCGCCATTTTTTTCTGACCTTCACTCGCAGCTCAAGGAAAACGTCCCGTTGCAAAAAATCTTCAATTGATTTTCTTGAAACCTCACCGAGCTTTTTAATTGCAGTTCCACCTTTGCCTATAATTATTGCCTTTTGAGAATCTTTCTCAACAACAATCTCAGCACTAATGAAATTTTTTCCCTCTTCCCGTTCTTTAAAATCAACAATTAAAACTTCACAGCTATAAGGTACTTCATCGCGATAAATTTCAAGAATTTTTTCACGTATAATTTCAGAGACAAAAAATCTTTCGTTCTCATCTGTTAATTGATCGTCCGGAAAAAGTTTCGGTCCTTCAGGAAGGAAGCGGATTATTTCTTCTCTTACTCTTTGAATATTGAAATTCAGTGTTGCTGAAATCGGTATTATTTCTTCAAAGAATTTCTGCTGTTCAAAATGCTTTATCAGTTCATTTACTTTGGGCTGTGTAATTAAATCTACTTTATTCAGCGTTAGCAATTTTGGTTTTTTAGATTTAATAACCTTTTCTTTTACAAATTCCTGAACAAGTAATTTTTCTGCGCGAGAATCTTCCTTGACATCAATAATAAGAATAATCACATCAGCATCATCAAGAGAAGCCTCAACTTCTTCCATCATTTTTTCCTGAAGAAGATATGAAGGTGAAAGTATGCCCGGTGTATCAAGAAAGATTATCTGGTAATTTTCTTCAGTTAGAATTCCAAGAATTTTTTTTCTTGTCGTCTGCGGTTTGGCTGTTGTGATTGATAGTTTTTGCCCAAGCAGTGCATTCAGCAAAGTGGATTTGCCGGAATTTGGTAAACCGAGTATTGCAACGTAACCGGTTCTGGTTTTGATCACTGATGTCTGTGCCGGGATATGATAAAAAAATTGTTTGCTTAATCAAAAAATACTGCTGTAGATTCCAAATACCAATTCACAAAACATAAACAATATTCAAATCACAATTAATAAATTCCTAAGTTGGTATTTGGATTTTGGTGATTGAAATTTATTTGGAATTTGAGATTTGATTACTGGATTTTATAAATGAGTTTCTACTGCAAAACATTCAAAGTAAACACACTATTTTTTTATCTTCCTAAATTTGATTTCATCTTCTTCTGATATTCAAATAAAAAGTAACCTGAGACGAGCATTACAAAAGAAAGTATTGATCCAATTATTGTGGTTCCACTTTTGCTGAACAACAGACTACTTAAATTCTTTACATAATTGCCAAGAGAGGTTATTGATGATGATGTATCTGTGGAATGGCTTGCTGCAGTTAATACATTATAAAACAGAAATCCAGTTATACTTAAAATTATTATTCCGAAGAATGAAATTATAAGTGTTAAAAATCTTTTCTGCTGTCTTAATCTTACTTTCTGAGAATTAATCTTATTCATAACCAAAGAAGTAAAATCAGGTGATACTTCCTCAGATTTTAAAGAAATAAATAATTCGTGAGCCTGTTTAAGTGAATCAAATTTCTTTTTTATCACAGGTGATTTTTCGACTGCGTTAAGTACTTCTTCCTTCTCAGCATTTGAGAGATCACCATCAAAATAATTGTTCAATATCTCATCATTAATTTCTATCATAATATTTCCTGCTTAAGATTTTTCTTTTCAATTATTTCTTTTAACAAGTTTCTTGAACGATGCAATAAAACTTTAACATTGTTAATTGTTATTTTCAGAACATCACTTATTTCTTCGCAAGTCATTTCCTCAAGGTAAAACAAAGTTATTATTGCGGCATTCTTTTCAGGAAGTTCATTTACAATTTTACGAACTGTATCTGAAAGATCATATTCAATAAACTCATCTGCTGAATATTTACTCTGGATATTGTGAAATTCATCAATATCAGCCATATCATTTTCTATCTGCCTTTTTTTACCGGAAAGTTTAGTAAGTGCTGTATTATAAACTATCCTGTAAAACCAGGTTGAAAATTTTGATTCAAACTTAAATGATTTCAGCTTATTATAAGCTTTCAAAAAACAATCCTGCAATAACTCTTCAGCATCTTCATTATTTTTAAGCATCCTTTTCAGCATTGAGAATGCTTTATTTTTATATCGATCAATAATAAAAACAAAATCTGCCGAATTCCCTTTCAGAACCGATTCAATAATTTCCCTATCCGACAAATTCTTCATTACACTTTTAGACACGATTGATGTGATAAAGGTTACACTTTTCTTAATCTAAAATTAGTTTCAACTTTTTTCATAAACAATCTGTAACCAACAGACCGAACTAATAGTCAAATGATATAAAAGCGAATGAAATGTTTAAATAATTTTCAAGAGAAAGGATAAAAAAATGAACGAAGGTGCTATTGTTGTATTTATTCCAATAGTAATGTTTTTAGTCATAGGGTTAATCTGGGTTACAGCTATATACTACAGATCCCGTGAAAGACAAATGCTGATTGAGAAAGGTTTATCAGCCGAAGACATGAAAAAATTCTTCGAACAGAAGAAAGATCCCTTCTGGCTGATGAAAGTTGGAATCATTTGTATTTTCTTTGGAATTGGACTTGGTATTGGTCTGATGTCCGGTGCAGAAGAAACACGGGAAGTGGTTACTCCAACTTCAATATTTATTTTCACCGGAATTGGTTTCGTTATCGCCAACTTATATGGTAATAAACTAAGACGAAACTACGATTTAGAAAAAAAGGCTGTGAACTAAACTATTAAGCCCCTTCCCTTCGGGAAGGGGTTGGGGATGGGCTTTACTCTTGTGCTTCGAGCCATCTTTCAGCATCGAGTGCAGCCATACAACCGGTACCTGCAGCAGTAACAGCTTGTCGGTATTTATTGTCACTTACATCACCCGCAGCAAAAACACCTTCAACGTTTGTATAAGTTGAATATGGTTTCACTTTGAGGTAACCAACTTCATCCATCTCAAGCTGACCTTTAAAGATTTCAGTGTTCGGTTTGTGACCGATACCAATGAACAGTCCATCAGCTTTTAACTCTTCAACTGATTGATCACGTGTATCTTCGAGAAGAACTCCTGTCATTCTTTTTATTCCATTCTGTTCAACGCCAAGCACTTCTTTGATTGTTTTGTTCAGAAGAAATTTTATTTTCGGATTTTTTTTGGCACGGTTGAGCATAATGCTTGATGCTCTGAAACCATCTCTTCGATGAATAATTGTAACTTCTGAAGCATGATTTGTAAGATAAGTTGCTTCTTCCATTGCTGTATCTCCGCCACCGACAACCAAAACTTTCTGATTCTTGAAAAAGAAACCGTCGCAGGTTGCGCAAGCTGAAACACCATATCCCATATATTTTTTTTCACTTTCCAGACCAAGAAGTTTTGCAGATGCACCGGTTGCAACAATCACAGCATCTGCTGTATAAACTTCATCGTAAGATTTTAGTTTGAATGGTCTTTTTGAAAAATCAACTTCAGTAATTTCTTTGTAGATACTTTCTGCACCAAATCTGTGGGCTTGCTTTCTCATTATATCCATCAACTGAGGACCCTGAATTCCATGTTCGAAACCTGGATAGTTTTCAACTTCAGTTGTAATTGTTAATTGTCCTCCGGGCTGCATTCCTTCAAATATAA
>JACAFA010000026.1 GCA_013388525.1 Ignavibacteriaceae bacterium
CGAAATTCTTCCGGAAGGTATTGGTCTGCCTTTAGTACGATTCATCTTTGCATCAAAATCTTTTTCCTGAAAATGATTTAATGCTGCTGAACCAAACGCAAGAAAGAGAACTCCTAGTAAAACCGGAACAATCATCAGATCAATTTTACCGGTTGCTGCAATGTATCCAAATGCTGTCGTTACTGTAACGAAAGAAGTGATCTTCACCTTCGTTAGTTCAAAAAATATTTTAACTTTTTCTTTCAAATTCTATTAATGGTATTTAGTTACTTTGTCATTTCTTCAAGCATCTTCAGGTCTTCATCACTCATTCCATACATCCAGTTTTTGAACTCCTCTTGTGGAAGGACAAAAATCTTCGAATACATGTAGGAATGATTAAGTCCGCAATACTCTGAACAAGCGATATCATATTCTCCTGTTTCTTTTGCAATAAACCAGGCAATTCTTTCTCTGTTTGGAAAAACATCTTTCTTTAATCTGAAAGCCGGGATAAAGAATGAATGATTAACATCATTCGAATGAAGAATTAATTTGATTGGTTTATTTACAGGAACATAAAGTGAATCTGTGGTTTTGCCATCTTCATATTGAAAACTCCACTTCCACATCTGGGCAGTTACTTTAACCGGCATTGCATCTTCCGGAACATTAGCCATTTCCAGATAACCCTGCCAGCCGAACCAGAACATAATCAGAACGAGAATAGTTGGTATTCCTGTCCAGGCTATTTCCAGCCAAGTATTACCGTGAATATTTGTTGCTTTTGGATTTCTTTTCCTGCTGTACTTGATTACAAAAAATATCATCAGGACTGTAATCAGTACTAAAAAGAATACCGAAACAATCAATGTAAAGAGAAACGTTCCGTCAACAGAGTTTACAAAATTTGATACATCATCAAACATTCTTACAATCCTTGCTGGAAAGAATAATCAGAGAATAATAATACGAAAGAGATACCAAGAAACAGCAATGCAACAATCACGAAAACAACAAAAGTTTTTGTTTCGCTTCTGAGGTGCATAAATATTGAAAGCACTAGGTACGCTTTGAATGCTGCAATTACCATAGCAGTAAGAACTGTAAATCTGCCAATATTCATTCCTGCAACAGCAACGGTAACTGCTGTTAATGCCAACAAAGCAAGCCACACCAGTATGTAGATAGAATAGCCATGAGATTGTTCGTTATGAGATTCGTGTTTTTCCATTTACTTTCCTTATGTAATCAGATAGAATAATGGGAAAAGGAATATCCAGATGATATCAACAAGATGCCAGTACAAACCGGCATTCTCAAGTCTTACATAACTATCCTTAGTAATAATATCTTTTCTGGTCATTCTAGTCATCACAGCGATTAAAAACATACCAACGATAACGTGAACACCGTGAAGTCCGGTCATTACATAATACAAACCAAAAAATAAAATTTCACCTGAACTTCTGGCTAGAAGTTCTTCGCTGCCGGGATAAATTCCATGATGAAACTTTGCTGTCCATTCAAAATATTTATTCACAAGGAAGAAGAGCGCAAGAACAATTGTAATGATCTGAAGAAACATAGACAGAAGTTTCTGCCCTCTTTGAATGGCAACGATAGAAAGCGCCATAGTCATACTGCTTGTCAGCAGTACAGCAGTGTTGAATGCACCGAGAATAGTGTTAAGTTCTTTTGCTGCAATATGGAACTCATCAGCATGCTGAAAGCGGTAAACAGAATAAAGAAGGAACATTCCTCCGAAAAGGAGTAGTTCAGTAAAAAGAAAAAGCCACATTCCCATCCGGGAGCCAACATCGTCTCTGTGAACATGAACTTCAGCAGTGTGTGTCGTTGAACTCACCTGACCTCCTCTTTTTCTAATTTCTCTTCATTCATTTTATATTGATAAGGATGTTCTTCAACTACCGGTATATCATAAAAATTTTCGTGAATTGGTGGAGTGTCAATCTGCCATTCTAATGTTTCTCCTCCCCAGATATTCTTTTCAGTAACCTTCGTGCCTTTTTTGACAGAGTGATACAAATTATAAACCATCAGTAAAACGCCGGTAACCAGAATCCACGAACCGATTGTAGAGATGAAGTGATAAGTATGAAACTCTGGTAAATAATCATAATATCTTCTCGGCATTCCCAGCCAGCCCATTATAAACATCGGAAAGTATAAAAAGTTAAATCCAACAAATAAAAGCCAGAAATAGATTTTAGAAAGTTTTTTGTTATACATTCTGCCAAACATTTTCGGGAACCAGTAATGTAATGCTGCAAAGAAACCAAATCCTGTTCCGCCAAACATAACATAATGAAAATGTGCAACAATAAATGAAGTGTCATGAATCTGAATATCAATTGAAAGAATGCCTTGCATTACTCCCGTAAGTCCACCAATAGTGAATAGAAAAATAAATGCAAGGACAAAGAGTAATGGTGTTTCGAGATCAATTGAGCCTTTATATAATGTTGCAACCCAGTTAAAAACTTTGATTGCACTTGGAATTGCAACGAGCATAGTCAAAAGTGAAAATATAAATTGCCCGGTATCACTCATTCCGACCGTAAACATATGATGAGCCCAAACAAGCGAACCAAAAAGAGCAATCGCAATACTTGAGAAAGCAATAAACTTGTAGCCAAAAATAGTACGTCTTGCAAATACAGGAATGATTTCAGAAACTACACCCATTGCAGGAAGAATCATGATATAAACTGCAGGATGAGAATAAATCCAGAACAAATGCTGATAAAGAACAGGATCACCGCCAAGTGCCGGATCAAAAATACCAACGCCAAACCACCTCTCTACAGCAACAAGTAATAAAGTAATTCCGATGATTGGTGTTGCCAACACCTGAACCCAGGCTGTTGAATACAATGACCAGATTGAAAGTGGCATTTTGAACCAAGTCATACCAGGTGCTCTCAAGCGATGAACAGTTGTTACAAAATTTAATCCTGTCAAGATTGATGAGAACCCAAGAATAAATGCTGCCAACAGAGCAACTACTACGTTTGTGTTTGTTCTAACAGAGTAAGGAACATAAAATGTCCATCCGGTATCTGCCGGACCACCAGGAAGAAGTATGGCAGTAACAGCAAGCAAACCTCCAATAACGTACATATACCATGACATCAGATTAATTCTGGGGAAGGCAACGTCTTTAGCGCCAATTAAAATTGGTAACACAAAATTTCCAAACACTGCAGGAATGCCCGGAACAACAAAAAGAAATATCATTATAACCCCGTGAAGCGTAAAGAAGGAGTTATAAGTCTGCGCATCCATTATGGTTCTTCCCGGAGATATTAATTCCAGCCTCATTAAAAAGCCGAATGTAACACCGACAAGGAAGAATAATGAAAGAGAAATAAGATAGAGTATTCCAATTCTCTTATGATCGGTTGAAAGAATCCAGCCTAATATGCCGGAATGTTTCCCTTTATATTCGAGATAACTTGGTTCGTGTCCGTTTGTTTTAATAGTTGCTGCTTCAACAGCCATAGTTCATCACCTTGTTTTAATTACTTCTTTCTTAGGCTTTAATTTAATTATCAGGAAAAAAATTCCTGCAAACAATAAAATTGCTGCCCCAAAAATTCTTGTAAAGTTCAAAGCATATTTCTGCCCTTCAGTATCATAGCTAAAACAAAATCTTAAAAACCTGGCAACAGTTGGGGTAACTTTTCCTTCAGATGTTTCGAGTACTGCCATCTTAAAATCAAAAGGAAGAATACCATAGCCATGATTCTCAGAATAGCTGGGGAAGAGATAACGACAAATCTTTCCATTCTTATCAAGAAAAATTAATGTTCCTGCGTGCCGGAGTTCATTTCCTTCCCTCTTATAATAAAATCCTGCAGCATTCGTAACAGTTTTAATATTTTCAATCGAACCTGTAAGGAATCGCCAGCTTTCTGGTGAAATCTCTTTATCTATTCCTGAAAGCATTTCTTTCTTTTTGGCAGATGCTTTTTCAGGATTTTCAAATTCGTCAATACTGATTGCAACCACGTTATAATCATAACCGGGTTCAAGGTCTGATTTATTTATTACGTTGCTTAGTTCAAACATCAG
>JACAFA010000157.1 GCA_013388525.1 Ignavibacteriaceae bacterium
AACAATGCTATAAAAGCATTGAATAATTCAGAAATAGATGGTAGAAATATCGTAGTTAATGAAGCTAAAGCACGTAGTTAATTAAATATTCAGTTCTAAGTTCTGTAAGTCCGTCCCGAAAAATTCGGGACGGACTTTTTTATTTTATACCTCCACTCGTCTAATTCCAATTGAAGGACTACTCAGCCAAATTAAGCCTTAGATCGAGATTGATGAAATGAGTTGGAGTTACTAAGTTTGTCTGAAAGAAAACTCGATGCTTCAGCTCAAACAAATAATAACGTACATCTTTATAATCGGTGCAGCGCAGGCTGTACAGCTTGCATTTGTGCTATTCCGTAAAAAAGAAAATTATCTTGCTAACAGAGTGCTCGCAATCACCATGCTTTTGTTCGCAATGGACCTGGCGGCAGGTGCATTGTTTATTACAGGAGATATATTAAAAATTCCGCAGTTAATGGCCATCAACAGTACTTTCCCATATCTATACGGACCAAATATTTTCATTTATGTTTTGTTGCTGACAAGGAACGAGAAAACATTCAATCCTGTTTATTATCTGAACTATCTTCCATTTTCTCTTGCACATATCTATGGCTTATTCTTTTTTTATTTCAAGCCTCAATCTTTTTACGAAAACCTGTTGATACCTGGTGCCGATGTTCCATGGCACCTTGCTATGATAGGCAATCTGATTCCTGTGTCAGGTTTTATTTACACATACCTCACTGTTCGGGAAGCAATCAAATACAATAGCAGAATTAAGAATTCGTTTTCCAATACAGATAAAATTAATCTGCGCTGGCTGATGTATTTCGTGATCGGAACGGCAGCAATCTGGTTAATTGTAGCTCTGGTATATGCAACGAATATTATTTATGGTGAAGAACTTCACGCAAATGCTCTTATTTATATAGGAATGGCTGTGTTCATATTTCTAATCGGTTACAGAAGTCTTCGTCAGCCGGAGGTTGTTTTAATTGAAACTAGCGAATCTCCTTTAAAAAAAGAAAAGGATAAAACAGATTCTTATAAAAAATCCGGACTGACTGATCAGTTAGCATCCGAAGCTGTTGATAAACTGAATATGATAATGAAAAATGAAAAGCCTTACTTAAGGAATGAACTGAATCTTTCCGAACTTGCTTCCATGATTAACTTATCAACTCACAATCTTTCAGAGATAATCAACACAAAACTCAATCAGAATTTTTATGATTATGTGAATGGCTATCGTGTTGAAGAAGTGAAAAGATTAATTGAAAATGATAAAAATGGAAAATTCAGTCTGCTTGGAATCGGTTTCGAAGCCGGGTTCAGCTCTAAAACTGCTTTCTATTCTGCATTTAAAAAAGTTACGGGCATCACTCCTGCACAGTACAGAAGCAATGCCCGGAAAGAAAGGGTTACGTGAATTTTAATCCCGAACCTGCCTTACCGCAAGCAGGCTTGTTTAGGGATCTTAACTTCACTTGTGTAGAGACGGGTCGGTGACCCGTCTCATAATCTTTTGAGACGTCCCAACGGGACGTCTCTACACCTTTAATGATTACATTACCGTGAAAATGATTCAACGTTATAATCAAAACCCAAACTTAAAATCAATACTCGACGACCAGCCGCTGAAGCTTGCATCAGAGAGATCCGCATAGTTCACACCCGCTGCAAAACGATATCCGGCAGAAAGACCAAGTCCGAACCAATCTGCAATCCTGTAATTAATTGAAGCGCCCGGCTCCATTATAAAGAAATAATCGTGTCCGCCTAATTCTTCATAATCAGTGCGACCAGCACCAGCCATCATCATTCCTGCTAAATAAAATTTATCCGACAGGTTATATTTATATATCACCTCCGCACCGCCGTAACCAAAGTGAAGCTCGTCCTCACCTTCCTGATTAATGTATGAACCTCCTAATTTATCGGGAATCAAACCGTGCCCAATCAATCCAATACTAATATTATTATTAATATTGTATCCGGCTCTCATTCCACCGAAAAGTCCCCAGCCTCCATTTAAAGTTGCTGTTTTGCCGACCAGGTCAGCATAAAAGCGGTTTAAGTCATGATTTCCCTGTGGTGTTAAGGAAATATCCTGTGCAGATAATTGAACAGTTACAAATGCCGCAATAATTGCAATTAATAAATTTATTCCCGAAAGACGGGATTTCGTGTTATTCAACATTTTAGGTCTCCTTGTTTGTTAAAAAAAATTACGACTCAAAACTAATCTGTATCAAATGCCATATCGTTCCGATTGATGGGATATAACCTTAATTCAGCTCTTTACTATGGGAAAGAACCGTGGTTTGTGATGGATAGCATAAGATGTTATTGCGAGCCTGCCTGCGGTAGGCAGGGAGTCCATTAGTCTGAGCCCTCCGCTTCACTCAGGATAAACTCCGTGACGAAGCAATCTCTAATTCTGGATACTGGCTGTTGGATATCAGATCCTGGATGCCAGATTCCGGATTTTAGTTAATCGTCTTAAATCAAAAATCACTATTCGTTGATCTTCATTCAAAGGAATATCGAACAAAGAATATTGAATTTCGAACTTCTTCATTCCAACTTCTTACTTCCTGCCTTCTCCTTGCTGCAACGGTTAGAACGAAAAAAATGTATGCTTTAATTATATTTGATAAAACACTACTATGAAAAATACTCGGCACACAACAACAAATTTTATTGTAAAAGATTCATCCGGATGTTTTTGGTTATTCGGATTATTCTTTGTTGTAATTGCAGGAACTTTTGTTATCGGACTGATAGGTGCATTTAACAATCTTAATGAACTTAGCCAGCTTGAGCAGACTGCTGCATGGATAATATCACTTTCGGGTGTTGCCGCAGGTATATGGATAATCTATTCTAATCCTGCTATCAAATCAGATTTTGATAAGAGAGAAGATGCAGTTAGAATAAACAGAAGAAGTTTTATGAAGAATGAAAACGAGCAATATCCACTAAAAGAAATTTATGATATCGTAATCAACGAATCCACAGATGATGAAGGTCTTCCGATTTTTTCTGTTGATATGAAATTAAATTCCGGCACAAGCATCTCCTTAACAAAAACCTGGCTTCGTAATAAAAAAGATCTGGAAGAAAATATTAAACAGATAAAAGACTTTTTAGGGAAAGGTTAATTTTTTATTAAATAAAATTTTTTCTACCAATCTATTCCTAAAAATAAAATCCTTTCAAAATTTTCGCTCCGTATGTTTTCCCCCAAGTATTTGAACAAAATGGCAAAGCTTGGATATTCTCAACTACAAACTGTTGACTAAAGATAAATTTTAATGTAAGTTCAAATAAATAACTTTCATTTCTAATCCGGACACTATTTTATAGTTAACAACTAAAAAATTTTTAGCTTAACAAAGGAGGCAATCATGAAATTAAGCTTTTTTATCATTGGGATAATCAGCACTTTTTTAATTTTTAATAATTGTACAGACCATCCCAAAGGACAGGCACCATTATTTACAAATCTTGGCACTAATAATTTTCCTATAACAACAAATTCTGATCTTGCACAAAAATATTTTAATCAGGGAATCATACTTGCCTATGGTTTTAATCACGAAGAAGCTTTCCGTTCATTTAAAGAAGCAGCAAGATTAGATTCCACCTGTGCAATGGCATACTGGGGAATGGCTTATGTCCTGGGTCCCAATATAAATCTGCCTATGGATTCAGGTGTTGTTCACTCCGCTTATGAAGCAATACAAAAGGCGATAGTATTACTTGATAATGAAACTCAGCGGGAAAAAGATTATATAATGGCTCTTTCAAAAAGATACAGCAGTTAAAAACTTCAAGACCGGACTCCACTTGACCAGGCGTACTCTGATGCGATGAGAGATCTTGCAAACAAATACCCCGATGATCCCGATGCATCAACACTGTTTGCGGAGTCAATAATGGATCTTCATCCATGGGATTACTGGCTTAAAGACGGAACTCCGCAGCCGTGGACTAATGAAATTCTATCTACCCTTGAACGAGTGATGGAAAAAGATTCTGCTCATCATGGTGCTAATCATTTATATATCCATGCTGTTGAAGCATCAAAAAATCCAGAACGCGGACTTAACAGTGCGGAACGATTAAAATTTCTTGCGCCGGGAGCCGGGCATCTTGTGCATATGCCGGCACATATCTTTATTCGGGTCGGTAAATATCATGAGGGATCTTTAGCAAATATACGTGCGGTAAAATCTGATGAAGCATATATCAACCAGTGTAATCAGCAAGGATTTTATCCACTTTCATATTATCCTCACAATTATCATTTTCTGTGGGCAACAGCTACTTTGGAAGGTGACAGTAAAACTGCGATAGATGCCGCTATCAAAACTTCTCAAAAACCACCGGATTCTTTAATGGATGTCTGCGGATATCAAACACTTCAGCATTTTGCTGCTATTCCACTTTATGCTTTTGTTACTTTTGGTAAATGGGATGAAATATTAAATTATCAGGAACCGCAAGATAAGCGTTCTTACTCTAAAGCTGTATGGCATTATGCGCGGGCGATGGCATTAATTGCAAATAACAATTTAGCTGAAGCACAAAAAGAAATTTCTGAATTAGAGATTTTAAGGAATAACAAATTAATAAATGAGCTATCCATTTGGGGAATTAACTCTGCAGGTAACCTTATTAAAATTGCTTATGATGTAACGAGTGGTGAGCTTGAAGCAAAAAAGAAAAATTATTCTAAGGCAATTTCTCATCTAAAAAATGCAGTTGAACTTGAAGACCAGCTTAGATATGATGAACCGCCAACCTGGTTTTATCCGTGCAGACAAAATCTTGGAGCGGTTTTGATAGAAGCGGGCAAATATGCTGAAGCCCAAAAAGTATATGAGGAAAACCTTAAAGAAATTCCGGAAAATGGCTGGGGCTTGTTTGGATTGCATCAGGCATTATTAAAACAAAATAAAATTAATGAAGCTGAAAACGTTATGAAAAGATTTAATGAAGCCTGGAAATATTCTGATATCAAGCTAATCTCTTCACGAATTATTTAAGATGACATTAATAAAATTGATAGAAGTATAAAGAGTATCAGTTTTAACGCGTGGCAAAATTCTAAACTATATTGGAAGTTGTTTCATAAGACAAGAACACACTTTATTTTAAACGCTAGCGATTCCCGTCCTTTAGCTAACGGATCACGGGAATCCATTTATTTCGCATTAGATTCTTTCTGATATTTACCCTTATGCATCGGGCAGGAATGACTGACGACAAGAAAATAATTTTTTCAGAAGTCTCTAATTTTTTCTATCGCTCTATTACTAAAAATAAAATCATTTCTGAATTTTGCCCGGGCATATTTTACAACAATCATAACAGGATATAAAATGAAAAACATCTTTCTTGTGCTTGTGTTTATATTTTCTATAAACATAGTAGCACAAACAACTGCAAATGACGGCGATTGGAGTAAGCAGCTTGAAACTCTTAAATCAACTCCTGAAGCTGATTATATGATACGCATCGGGGATATTGATAATCTTGGATACGGCTGGCCAGAAAATTTTGATCCATTCTCGGGAAGATCAACCGACTTTCACGATTGGCCTTTCAGAATTCTCCCTGAAGATGCTAAAGGAACTGACAGAGTTATGATCTCTTCATCTTTTGCGAAGAACCAGGATAGACAGCCCTGCCTTGGTGACGGTTATTCTACCGGCGATGTTAATATGTTCAAAGTTGTTCCGCTTGAAATGCCCCTTGCTTCAATCAAAGATGCGAATATTAATTCCGCCTCACTGTTAATGTTTGTAGATGATTTTCAATCTCCAAGCATGTGCTCAAAATTTCGTGTTTGGTTTAACGGAAGAAGACTTACTCCTGCAGAAAAAATTTTTGATGGCATTGATCAATCAGGGCCTGTTGGTAAAATCATTTACATAAAAATTCCCAAAGATATGCTTCCATTACTTAAAACAGATAAGCTTGTTATTTCGATAGATGACTCAACAACTTATGCAGGTGATGGTTACGCAATTGATTTTGTAAAGCTTCTTATTAATCCCAAACCTTATAAGTATGTTGGGCCATTGAAGGTTTATGTAAGAAACACCGCAAACCAGGAACCGATTAAAGATGCTGTTGTAAGTGTTCCGGAATTTGGTGAAGTAAAGACTAATTCAGAAGGACGCGCAAAAATTAACGGGCTTTATGCAGGACTTGTAATTGCAGATTTTTCCGCAAAAGGTTTCATCAGCAAAACACAATCGTTTGATGTAATTGCAGGTGAAGAGGAAAATGAATACGAAGTATGGCTTGATCCGCTTGAAAATGTGAAAGTGGAAATTGAGGGCAAAGAATTAATGGAAGGCGAATCGCTTGTGCTTAACAACATTCAGTTTAAAGTTGCAAGTGCAGAACTGCTTAAAGAAGGTAAAACAGAATTAAACAAAGTTGTTAATCTGATGAAGCAATATCCCAAGATAGAAATTGAACTTTCCGGACACACATCCGCCGAAGGTGATGCAAAAATGAACAAAGAACTTTCACTTAAACGGGTTGAATCCTGCAGAAAATATTTATCCGATAATGGAATAAGCGAGGACAGAATTTCAGTTGTTGGCTACGGACCCGATAAACCAATCGCACCAAACGATACAGAACAAAACCGTGCACTTAACAGAAGAGTGGAACTAAAAATTACAAGGATACAATAGTTACTTTTTTATCGGCTGTCATAGATTATTCTGTGACAGCTTATTTTAACCACTTGCCTTATTCCCTGCTTGTTTACCTGCGTGCAAATCGTCCATGTAATGGATGATTATCATCCACCAAATGGTTGATTATCATCCGCAGATTTTTTAAGTTGTCACTATGATTCAAAGAAAAATAAAATCTAAGCTTTTAGAAGCACTAACTGACTCACCTGTGGTACTGATTCACGGTGCAAGACAAACAGGCAAAAGCACACT
>JACAFA010000305.1 GCA_013388525.1 Ignavibacteriaceae bacterium
AGTGCTGTGAGAATTGCCGGTCTTGAGAGTGCGTGATATTTGTGTCCGCCGAAAAGATGAACAGTTCCGGCCATAACAAAACCACCCGCCGCAAGTGCAATCCCGGCTAATATATCGAACCCAATCCATAAACCCCACGGATAACCATCACTAAGATTAGTAGCAGCTCCTAAGCCTGCGGCATAACGATAAAGTACCAGTATGATTCCGAATATCGCTAAGAACCAAACTATCTTACCGCCAAAAGAGAGTTTACTAAAAAAGTCTTTTACTGTTGTTAAATTTATTTTTCCATTTGACATATCTTTAACTCTCCTTTCCTGATTTGGATTCCTGACTGATTTCTTTTTTGCGGTTTACAACCCAGGTTACACCGCCAAGAACCAAACCTAATCCTGTTAGTACATAAGGCAAGGGTTTTAATGCATGCTCTGCCTTGCTGACTATTGGTTCCATTGGAATTTTTGTATCAAAACCAATTTCTTCGAATGGAACATTTGATATGTGCATAACACAGGTTCCGCCAGCTTCATCCTTACCAAAAATGTGATGAACGTAGGTGGTTGGATTGTTCTTTATCCGGCTTTCCGCATCGTGAATAAGTTCGTCTCTTTCGCCGAAAACGATTGCATCAGTAGGACAAACTTTTGCACAAGCGGGTTCCAGACCAGCAGCAACACGATCAGCACACATCGTACACTTTGTTATTTCGGGAATTACTTTATCCCATTCGAATCTTGGAACCTTAAAAGGACAAGCCAGCTGACAAAAACGGCAGCCAAGGCAGATATCAGCATGATATACAACAGGACCAGCCTCTGTTTTTTCCAATGCACTTACCGGGCAAGCAGATGCACAAGCCGGAACATTGCAATGGAAACATTGAAGCTTTCCAAACACCCAGTCGAAACGGTTATTAACTTCAACTTCATTATAGGTTATAACTGTCCAGGTATTTGCAGATAGATCACGCGGATTTTGATAACCTTTCGCAGCAAAGAATGTTGTTTCTTCAGCTTCCAATTCGTTCCATTGCTTACAGGCTACCTGACAAGCACGGCAGCCAACACAACGGGTAGAATCAATTAACATCGCTTTCATGCTGCACCTCCTTCCTTTTTATAAACATCACAGAGAAACGCTTTATACTCCGGTATCATTGTATTAGCATCTCCGATGTG
>JACAFA010000309.1 GCA_013388525.1 Ignavibacteriaceae bacterium
ATTTACTGGGATGGCAGAGATGAAGACGGAGACGTTCTTGCTAACGGCGTTTATCTTTATAAAGTGATAATGAAAGCAGGAGAGAAATCGGAAGAAGTAACCCAGAAACTTGCGATTGTTAAGTAGAGCAGATTTAAGATTAATCCATCCCGTTAATTTCAGGACGGATTAATCCTTAATCTGAGATCAAAATAAATCTGTTTTGGTTGATGAAGGTATTTTAACTTGTTCCGAGCAAAAACTCCTTCAACTCTTCAACTGAATAAAAATAATAATCACTACCCAGCGATTTTACTTTTTCTTCACCATAGCTATCCCAGAGAACTGAAGCGATTTTTATTCCTGCTTCCCGTGAGGCTTTTACATCGCTGACAGAATCACCAATCATTAAAACTCTTTCAGGATTAAGCTTGAAATGATTTACAAATTTCAGAATTCCCTCAGCAGATGGTTTGTGGTTTATAACATCATCACCTGTAACAATCAGATCGAAGTAATGATCTATTCCTAATTTTTGCAATGTAATCATTGAGGCATCTCTGCCTTTACCGGTGAAAATTCCTATCGGGTAAACCTTGCTTTTAAGATGATGAAGAATTTCTTTTATGCCTACATAAAGTCCAGCAATTCCATGATGATCGCTGTAATATCCGTAATAATCTTTTCTCGCTTCTTCGTATCTGTCTCCGCACCATTCTTTGAGTATTACATCCTCCGTTGGACCGAAGAGAGAAATAATTTCCTCATCAGTAAAAGTTCTGCCAAGATATTTCTTTGCGATGAAGTTGAATGAATTGAATATCAACTGGTTGGTGGAAGTCAATGTTCCATCAATATCAAATATAAATCCGTCAAAGAGTTTTTTCATTTAATGCTTTATGCTGAATTTATTTCAGCATCTTTCCTTTAAAAATTTACGAAACTAGTTCTGGAGCAAGTTCGGAATGATAGAAATATTATTCTTAATATCAATTAATTTAAAACTTTTAACAAAGTAATTTTTCCATCATAATCGGTTACGAGACAATTACCATCAACATTCTTTAAAGAAATGACAGATGCAAGCCCGCCTCTGAAAAATTTTTCACTCTTCTGTTTGAGTTTTATTTTATACACCCAGCCATCGCTGAAACTGACAAGTATTTTATCACCAATCGAAAGTAAATCAGTTATTGCTTCATCTTTGGTTTCGGGTTGGAGTTGAATGTCGCTTGTAACTTTGCCGAGTTTTGTTGATACAATAGTCAATTTATTTTTAGTAGTTGGAAGTATCAATTCACTTTGAGCGTTGGTTCTTATCAAACCATTTGCATTAATACTTTTTACGTTCCATTTAAGTATTCCGAGCAGAGCATCTACACAAAATAAATCACCGGCAGAGTCAATAAGAAACAGATTGTTATCCTGAACAAAAATATTTTTCACTTTCCATGAACCAGATGATTCAGAACCTGTTCGCCATCCACTTTCGGAAGCTTCTAATTTCCAGATTAACAATCCGTTTGAAGCAGTGAAGCAATACAATGTTCCAAGATTATCCTGAAAGAAAATTTTATTATTTGA
>JACAFA010000298.1 GCA_013388525.1 Ignavibacteriaceae bacterium
ACTTTATTTTCGCTTGCACGATTCATAGGGCGTTTACCTCCTTATTTTTTTATTGCTTATTTAGGTAAACGCTCTCTTTTTTTCTACTCCTCTTTACACAATTTTTGTAACGCTAATTCCTTCAGTTCCAGCGAAAAGTTTTGTCCCTGTAGTAATAAGAGAATTAATTTTAAGATTAGTTAGACCATTAATAACTGGAGTCCAATTATTACCATTGTTTGTTGTTACAAAAACCCCACCTTGTTTTCCTGCAAATAGACTATTACCCAAAACAGCAAAAGACTTTACTGGAGTATTTGACAAACCATTATTAGCTGAGGTCCATGTGATTCCATTATTTGTGCTGCGAAAAACTCCATAACTTGACCCTGCAAAAATATTCTGTCCTGAGATGGCAAATGACAGCGGATCAAAGTTGCAATAACCACCACTCCAACTTATTCCATGGTCAGTAGAATGAAAAACTTCAAAAGCCTCATTGCCAACCCACAGGTTAGAACCCAAACATGCTAACCCAGTTATTTCAGAATAATTCGCCCATGGAGTATTTATAATAGTCCAGTTACTACCATTATTGGTAGAGCAAAAAATATTTCCATATATACTTGCAAAAAGATTTGATTCAATAGAGCTGAGAAATGCAACGTATCCATAAGTTAAGCCATTGTTGACTGTACTCCAGTTTTCACCATTGTCTGTGGAATGGAAGACACCGGCACCGTAGTTACCTGCAAATAGATTTTGACCAGAAACAACCAGGGATTTGCTAGTTCCAATCAATCCTGCATTTGCCTGGTTCCAACTATTGCCACTGTTAGTAGAAAGGAAGACTCCAGCATCAGTTCCGGCAAAAAGGTTTCCGCCTGAAATCATTATATCGTTAACACCAGAGATCGTTAAACCTGAATTAATTGGATTCCAACTGCTTCCATTGTCAGTAGAAAGAAAAATACCTGAATAAGTACCAGCAAATATATTAGTACCTGAAGCTTCAAAAGAAAGAACCCAAGTATAATTTAGACCTGTATGTGTCCAACTAATACCATTGTTGGTGGATAAATAAATACCGTTGCTGGTCCCGGCAAAAAGATTTGATCCAAGAACAAAAAGAGTATGGACATAAGGATTACTCAGTCCGGTATTGACTTGACTCCAGCTAGTACCATTGTTAGTTGATAAAAACACACCGCTGCCATTAGTACCGGCAAATATATTTGTACCCGAAACAGTAATAGCCTGAACCAAAGGATAAGTCAATCCTTGGTTAACAGATGTCCAACTCTCGCCATTGTTGGTGCTCTTAAAAACACCGCTGCCATAGGTACCGGCAAATAGATTCGTGCCGGAAACAGCAAAGGCATAAACCCAAGTATTTGTCAATCCCATCTGAACCCAACTTGCACCACTATTAGTGGAACGAAACACACCACCATTATAAGTACCAGCAAATAGATATTGTTCTTTACTGGCTAAGGAATAGACATTTGTATTCATTAAACCTGTATTGACTTGAGTCCAATTTGTACCATTGTTTGTCGAAAGGAAAACTCCGTTGGAGGTACCTGCAAATAGATCACCATTAATATTAACTGTGCTGGAAACAGGCCCTCCATATGGCCCATTGGTTTGTGACCATTGAGCATATAATGAAATTGAAGAGATGAAGGTGAAAATTACTATCAAGACAAAATTTAACATGAACATAAAGCCTCCTTTTATGTGATTACTTTAGTTAATTAAAAAGATTAGTCAATCTGAACTTAATCTTATCATACTGGAAAATTATTTTAACAAAATCATCTTCTTTGATTCAATGAATGAACCTGATTGTAACTGATAGAAATATGTCCCACTTGAAAGGTTTGAAGCATTGAACTCTACTTCATAACTTCCAGCTGGTTTGAATTCATCAACAAGTGTTGCTACTTCATTGCCGAGAATATCGTAAACCTTTAATGTTTGATAACTGCCGACTGGTGACTGCCAAGTGATTTTCGTACTTGGATTGAATGGATTAGGATAGTTTTGTTCTAAAACGAACTGTGTTGGAAAAGTTTCAAAATTGATTTCAACTGACGTAACCATTTCTGATAATGGTCGTCTCCAAACGCCTCCATCAAGGTTAAGTGTTCCAGCAAAGATGTATTGACCCAAAATTGCAAGTGAATAGATATAATCATTTTCATAAGAGAGACCAGAATTGACTGCTGTCCAACTTGTTCCGTTATTCGTCGTTAGAAAAACACCACCGAAAATGGTACCTGCAAAGATATTAGTTCCACTAGTCCCGTCGAAAGAAGTGGCTAATGAGTAGACACTCCTATTCAATCCTGCGTTTATGCTAGTCCAATTTGACCCATAGTTGGTTGATAGATAGACAGAGAAATATGTGCCGGTAAAGATATTCATACCAGTAGTTACATTGGGAATAATTGCAAAAGAACCTGCCCATAATGTGGGTGAAGATGATTCTATCCAGCTTTGACCATCGTCAGTTGAACGAAATATGCAATTATTTAGATTAGTATATTCCCTGTCAATACCAGCAAGGATAATTGTGTCACCTGTTTCATCTTTAAAAACTGCCAGGGCATAAACAATCAAGTCAGTGAGACCTGATGGTATCCAACTTGTGCCATTGTCAGATGAGCGAAATACACCTTCGGTTGTACCTGCAAGCAGAGTACTTCCCTCAGTCTCATTTGGAATGATAGCTAGCGAACGAACCTCTCTGTTCTCCAACCCTAAGTTAACTGCTTGCCAGTTTATACCATCATCTCTGGATACATAAACACCACCCTGACCACCTGCATAAAGATTTCTCCTGTTACCTCCTACGGAATCAATTGCAAAATCCTCCACAAAAGGAAGTATTATTGGCGGCAAAGTTAGATTCCAAGTGTCCCCATAGTCGGTAGAACGAAAAACACCATTTACTGTTCCCGCTAAAAGACTTGTACCGCAAACTCCAAGGCTAAAAACCGCACCAGAGGGCTCGCTGGTTTTCACCCATTGAGCGTACAACGGAATTTCGAAGACAAGGGCAGCAACTACACCTAATAAAATGCAAGCTAATTTTTTCATACTATTATTCCTTTGAAAAGATTTTTGTTTTAATTAAATATTATTTCATTAGTATCATCTTCTTAGTTTCAACAAATGAACCTGCCCTCAACTGATAGAAATATGTTCCGCTTGGCAGATTCCGGACTTCGCCGGAATGACTACTTGCATTGAATTCAAATTCATAACTTCCTGCAGGTTTGTACTCATCGACAAGAGTTGCAATTTCGTTACCTAAAACATCATAAACTTTCAGAGTCACATCACCACTTACCGGTAACTGATAACTAATCACCGTGCTTGGATTGAATGGATTTGGATAGTTTTGTTCGAGAATGAATTGTGCTGGTAATATTTCAGGAGTCTCTTTTATTGATGTGATCATTTCCGATAGTGGTCGACGCCATATACCTCCATTAGAAATTCCAGCGTAAAGATAATTTCCAGAAACAAATAACGATCTAATGAGAGAATAATTTGGTAAACCAGAATTGACTGAATTCCAATTCTCTCCATTGTCGGATGAAAGGAACACACCATCACCACAGGTTCCGGCAAAAAGTATAGAATTATCCGCAACAAGCGTATTAATTGCAGAACTAGGCAATCCTGTGTTTACCATAGTCCAATTTGTGCCATTGTTAGTCGAAAGGAACACTCCTTCCCACCAAGTTCCAGCAAAAATAATATAGCTGCTTGTACCTTCGGGAATAATGGCAAGAGCATCAACCATATGAGTCCACATTCCCTCATTGCTTGAAGTCCAGGTTAAACCTTCATCAGTGGAAACATAAACACTTCCGGCGCCTTCTGTTTCGAATCCTACCCCAACAAAGAGATTAGTATTACCACCGTTATCGATAGCACTGGCTATAGTTAGAGACCATCCAGATAATAAAATTAGTGACCAGCTTGTGCCGTAATTGGTGGAACGGAAGACGCCAATATTTGTTCCTGCATAAAGAGATGTTCCGGATACTGCAAGCGTAAAAATCCAACTACTCATCAAACCAGTATTTACTGCAGTCCAATTTATGCCGTGATCAGTAGAACGAAATACACCAGCATCAGCAACACTTGCAAAGAGATTTGAAGCAGTAAAAACAACAGAAGAAACATAATGGGATGCTAAGCCGCTAGTAGTCCAACTTGTGCCAGAGTCGCTAGAACGATAGACACCGTTTTCAGTTCCTGCAAAAAGAACTCCATTGTGATCTACAGTAAAAGCATTCACAGTCATATTTGGTAAGTTGGTTTGAATCCACTGAGCATGCAGTGGCGACGC
>JACAFA010000078.1 GCA_013388525.1 Ignavibacteriaceae bacterium
GGGCACGATGACGAAACTCCCGATGATATGCATATGACAATGAAGGAAGCTGTATCAATTGGAAAATCTGCAAAAAAATATTTCTTAGTTCACGTTCCCGAGTAAGGTGATACGTGGGTATAAGGAAATAGCGTATGAGGGAATAATGGAACAGGAAAAAAAGATTGTATCAAAAAAATCTATTTTAAATTTATCTGAAACAAACGATTAAAATTAATGAACAAAATGGATTGTTAATATGAAATATATTTTTTATACCATTCTATCTATATACCTTTATTCCTTTTCATTCGCACAACAGACAAACTACTGGTTTGAAGGTGAAAACCATCTTACCAACATCAGAATGCTGACTGACGGCGGTGAAAATGCCGAAGCATATCTTTCATTCGATGAGCATAAATTAATTTTCCAGGCGACCGTTGGTGATATGAAATGTGATCAGATATACACAATGAACTTAGATGGAAGTGATAAGCAGTTGGTATCAACAGGAAACGGAAGAACTACTTGTTCATATTTTTTGCCGGGAGATAATAGGATCATCTATTCATCAACACATCTTGCTGATGCTGAATGTCCTGATCCACCGGACAGAGCAAAAGGTTACGTCTGGCAGCTTTACGATTCATTCGATATTTTTTCTGCAAATGCTGACGGAACTGATGTTACTCAATTAACATTCTCAGGAAAATACGACGCTGAAGCCACTGTCTCTCCAAAAGGAGATAAAATTATTTTCACTTCAACGAGAGATGGTGACCCTGAACTTTATGTTATGGATATCGATGGCTCTAATCAAACAAGACTTACATTTGAAAAAGGTTATGACGGCGGTGCTTTCTTTTCACAAGATGGTAGCAAAATTGTCTTCCGTGCAAGCCGACCGAAAACAGAAGCTGAACTTGCCGACTATAATGAACTTGCTAAAAATGGCTTATTCAGACCAACAGTCCTTGAAATATATGTTATGAACGCTGATGGCTCAGATATTCAGCAGGTTACAAATTTCGGAAAAGCAAGCTTCGCTCCTTTCTTTCATCCTGACGGAAAGCGAATAATTTTTTCTTCAAACGTGAACAGTCAGAGCGGACGAAACTTTGATCTTTAC
>JACAFA010000108.1 GCA_013388525.1 Ignavibacteriaceae bacterium
ATTACTATTCCATAATGATCACGGGATACTTTCTTCATATACTCAGTATCGTGCAAAGCGTGTGAATTTCTCGGCAGACCAAAGAAGAAAGCAAACATTGCAACTACTGTTGAAAGAGTTGCCATGATAACAGTAACTTCAAAAGTTACAGGAATAAATGCCGGCAGAGAGAAATAAGGCTTACCACCAATAATCATCGGATAGTCAACTGACATTGTCCACCACATAAGTATCAGTGCAAGCACAGCACCGGATAATCCAAAAATTAATGTAACGATGCCAAGTTTAGATGGCTTCATTTTCATTGCCTTATCTATTCCGTGAATTGGATAAGGCGAATTAACATCCCACTTCGTAAAACCTGAAGAAGCAACTTTTCGGGCTGCAGCAATTAGTGTATTCGGATCGTTGAAGAGAGCAGTAACACCAAAAATCTTTTTATCAGTCATGATGCTCTCCTCTGTGATGAGTCGGCTGAGCTCCATCGGCAACTGCTTTAACTTCTGCAATTGATACAACGGGCAATGCTTTGGTAAACAAAATTACCAGAGTAAAGAACAATCCAAAACTGCCAAGTAAAATTCCGGCATCGTATAATGTTGGTGCATACATTCCCCAGCTTGAGGGCAAAAAATCACGATGCAAAGACGTAACAACAATTACAAATCTTTCGAACCACATACCCACGTTAACAAAAATTACTATTATCATCATCACAGGAATAGATCTTCGTATTTTCTTAAACCAGAATAGCTGCGGGAAAATTACATTGCAGCTAACCATTATCCAGTAAGCCCAGGCGTACGGACCGAATGCTCTGTTGATGAAAACAAACTGTTCAAACTGAACGCCGCTGTACCAGGCAATAAAAAACTCCATTGAATAAGCATATCCAACCATCATGCCTGTAGCAAGTATAACTTTATTCATCTTTTCAAGATGATCAAGGGTGATGATGTTCTGCAGATCAAAAATCTTTCTCACAAAAACCAGAACTGTAACAACCATCGCAAAACCTGAGAAGATAGCACCGGCAACAAAGTATGGCGGGAAGATTGTTGTATGCCAGCCGGGCATAATCGAAACAGCAAAGTCAAAACTTACTATCGTATGAACAGAAAGAACCAGAGGTGTTGCAAATCCTGCAAGAATAACATAAGCTTTTTCATAATGAAGCCAGTGACGTGATGAATGTCTCCATCCCAAACTAAAAATTGAGTAGATAGTCTTTTTTATTTTTGATGTTGTTCTGTCACGCAAGGTTGCAAAATCCGGAATCAAACCGGTGTACCAAAAGACTAATGAAACGGTAAAATAAACTGAAACTGCAAACACGTCCCAAACAAGTGGTGATGTAAAGTTTACCCACAAACCATGCTGGTTAGGATATGGTGTTAAATATCCAGCAAGCCACGGGCGACCAGTGTGAATAATTGGAAATATACCTGCACACATAACAGCAAAGATTGTCATCGCTTCTGCAAAACGTGCGATTCCTGTTCTCCATTTTTGCCGTAAGAGAAATAAGATTGCTGAAATTAAAGTTCCTGCGTGACCAATACCAACCCAGAAAACAAAATTAACAATAGGAAAAGCCCAGCTAACAGGCTGATTGTTTCCCCAAAGACCAACACCATAATAAAAAGTAAGAAGCAAGCATACTGCTCCAATCAAGAGCGCCGTACCCGAGATAGTTAATGCCAAAAAGAATTTCTTATCCGGCTTCGTATCCAGTGGCTTAGCAATAAGCTCTTCTATTTCAGTAAGTGATAAACGACCTGCAACTACCGGAGCTTCAACTGAATAATCTGTACTCACTATGCATTCTCCGAATTAGTATTCTTAAGTTTTGCGATGTATGTAACATTTGGTCTGATGTTCAATTCTTCCAAAACAAAATAACCGAGTTCGTGATTTCTGTATTTACTAAGTTCTTCTTCTTTATTGTTAATATCACCAAAATGAATTGCGTTTGTTGTACACGCTTCCTGACATGCTGTTCTTACATCTGATCCCTTTAAATCTCTTCCTTCTCTTGTAGCTTCAGCACGTGCATCACTTATTCTTTGAACGCAGAATGTGCATTTCTCCATCACTCCACGTGAACGAACAGTAACTTCAGGATTCATCAGTAACGCAAAAACAGGTGATTCCTGGAAACCATTTTTGAAATGATCTCGGAAGTTGAAATAATTAAATCTTCTAACTTTATAAGGACAGTTATTCGAACAATACCTTGTTCCCACACAACGATTGTAAACCATCTGGTTCAGTCCATCTGGACTGTGGGTGGTTGCAACAACCGGACAAACATTTTCGCATGGTGCGTGGTCACAGTGCTGACAAACCATTACCTGGTTATTTACATTCGGATCTTCCGGTGTTCCGGAATAATATCTGTCAATTCTAATCCAGTGCAGTTCTCTTCCATTTTCAACCTGATCTTTACCAACGACCGGAATATTATTCTCAACATTACAGGCAACAACGCATTCACCGCATCCAAGGCAGCGGTTCATATCCACAGACATTCCCCACTTAACACCTTTATAATCATAAAACGGATTTACACTTTCAAGTTCGTGTTTATCATTATGAAGGAAGTCAGCATTTTTAAGATATTCATCAACGGTACCTTCTTTTATAATTCCTCTCTTTGTGGGAAGATCTTTTGTGAGTCCTTCATTGAAAGCATAAACTGTTTGAGCAGTAACGAGTTTATATTTTCCGGAAATCTTTTCAACTTTAACATTCGAGAATAACCAAGGTGATAATCCAACCGAAGTATTCATTAATGTATTAGCATTAAAGCCAACACCTGTTCCAACTGTTCCACCGTTCTTTCTTCCGTAACCGGTTTCAATTGTCAGAGAATTATCAGATGCACCTGGTTGAATGAAAACAGGAATTTGCAATGAAGTTTTTCCTGTTGAGATTTCAACCAGATCGTTACTTTGTAATCCTAAATCATTTGCAGTCTTTGGTGATATTGCCGCATAATTATCCCAAACTATTTTAGAAACGGGATGAGGTAATTCATGAAGCCATCCGTTGTTTGCAAATTTTCCGTCTCTTACGGCGTAACTTTCTTTAATATGAAGAGAAAAATTATCAGTTGCGGCAGTAGTTTTAATATTCGAAGCAGCATCACCGGAAAATGAACCAATTGAAGGAGTAGTTTCTCTGACATAAACAACACCATCGTGCAATGAGTTAAACCAAAATCGTTTAAATTCTAATTTGCTGTTCAGGAGAGGATAGATATTATTTTCCCAGTTGCTCATCAGATATTTATGATAAATTGTATCATCATAAGCCGAAGAATCACCCGAAATCCAATTTAGAATGATTGCTTCCATTTGTCTGGTATCATAAAGAGGAGCAATAACCGGCTGCTGCAATGAATAAAAACCTGTTCTGGTTTTTGTATCTCCCCACGATTCAAGTTGATTGTTGATTGGCAGTATAAAATTTGACAGATCGGATGCCTCGTTCTCAACTTCTACTAAACTAATGACAGTATCAACTTTAGAAAGAGCTTCAGCATATTCCAAATCTGCCGGTAAATGATAAACAGGATTTGAATTAAGATGAATGGCAATTGCAACTTCACCTGCTTTCATCTTCGTTACCAAATTTTTTATTTCTGCAGATGAAGATAAAGGTAAAACTGAAACCGGAGTTGACTCAAAATTATAGAGTGCTTTATTACCAAGAACATCGTTCAAAAGATTAACTGCAATGTGAACATCTTCAGGAAGATGATCGCCGGCATAAACAAATGATTTGCCTTTATTATTTAATAAATCTGAAACGAGAGTATTTAAAATTTCAATTTTTAAACCAAATTGCTTTGATAAATTTTCTAAAGTGTTTCCACCTGTACTTACCGGAACTCCGGCGCCCCTTTTATTTAACGTATCAATAAGACTTAAAATAAAATTTAAATGCGCATCAGGACGTAATCTCATCCGGTAATCAGCAGCCATACCGGTGATGGTCATATTTCCTTCGATTACATAAAGCCGGTTAAATTTTTTATTTATTACATCTCTGCCTTCTGAAAATAATCTGGCGTTTTCAATTCTGTTAAAAGACTCACCAAGAAAGTCACCATCAAGAGACAAAATAATTTTAGCTTCATTCCATTTTATCGCAGGGAATTCGCCAGAGCCGTAACACTTTATCCACGCTGAATTTCTTATTGAGTTATCAAATTGTTCGTAAGAATATATTTTTGTTGAAGGGTATTTCGATACGAAATCACCCAGAACTCTTTTAGTTGTTGGTGATACTATTTTATGAGAGATGATCGCTATCTCTCTGTTTCCGGCATTCATTAAATCAAAAACTATTTCATCAGTTGCATTTTTCCAGTTATAGTCATCAAATCCTAATTCAGTTTTCTTCTTCGGATTCTTTAACCTGTCAGGATCGTAAAGACTCATAATTGAAGCCTGACCCTGAGCACAAATTTTACCTTTTGAAACAGGATGATCAGGATTTCCATCAATCTTAATTGGTCTTCCTTCGCGGGTTTTAACTAATGTGCCGCAGGCATTTGGGCAAGCAGTGCAGGTTGATGCATAAAAGTTTGGTCTGCCAAGAGTGATTTCTTCCGGTTTTCTGTTGTAAGGAATTATTTCACCTTTGTCTCTGTAATCAGAACAGGCAGTTCCGGCAAGTGCTGCTGATGCACCAAGAAGCGCAAGGAATTTTCTTCTGGAAATTGATGACATTTCATTTGTATCAACTCCATCTGAAACACCCTCTTTGAATTCATCCTGATGCAGCTTTAAAAATTCAGGATCGTTATAAAGC
>JACAFA010000012.1 GCA_013388525.1 Ignavibacteriaceae bacterium
AATCCGTTTTTCAATTCGATGAAAAGCAATCCAAGTTTTACACCTTCTATAGAAAGAATTGTGTTAACAAAATTTTCCGTATCACTCTCGATTGCACCTGTTTCCCTAAAATCTTTTTGAGTTATTTTCATATAACCTATTTTATTATTTGCAATTAACTGAAGTGAATCAAGACATCTTCCAAGTAGTTTTATTTTACTAAGTTTACTCTCATCATAAATCTTATCGTAAATTTCAGTTGGATTAACACCACAATCCAGAAGCTCTGCAACTATACGATGCAAATGAGAAGTCGTTCTTTCAAAACGGAATGAACCAGTATCAGTCATAATAGCAGCATAAATTGGATCAGCAATTTCTTTATTAATCTTAACTATTTCTGTATTCTTAATAAAATCAAATAAGATATGACCGGTTGCAGCATATTCGGTATCAATAAAAAAATAATTAACGAAATCTTCGGGATCCTGATGATGATCGATACAAATTTTTAATTTGCTGGATTCAGAAAAACCTTTTTGCATACTCACAATTCTATCAACTCTGTTAAAATCCAGTGCAACAAGTACATCAGAAGAATCGAATAAATTCTTATGCATAACTTCATCATATTTTTCGATCACATCATCGGTATCAAGGAATTTAAGATTGTATGGAGTTGAGCTGTGATTGATAATTCTGGATTTCTTTCCCAGAAGCTTTGTTAACTTATAAAAAGCAATTTCAGAACCAATAGCATCAGCATCAGGATTAACGTGAGTTGTTATCAGGAAAGACTGATTGTTTATTATTATATCTGCGAGTTTATCGAAATTCAACATTAATAATAAAAGGGGCTTTTTGTTAAGCCCCATTTTGTAAAAACTAAATTAGAAGACAAGTTAACTAACTTCCCAGGTGTTTGCACCAAACAAAACTTTTTCCAGATCGCCTTTTCCTTTTTTCTCAATTATCTGGTTTATCTGATTTCTTATTCCTTCATCGTAAGTTTCTTTAAAGTATTGTCTGAATACTCCTATTGGCGTTGGAAGATCCGGTCTGTCATCTAGATGTGCAAGTATCATTGCGTGAACAGGAGCATCGGAAAATTCATCATGAACCCAGAGGTCATCTTTTGAATATTTTCCATTTGAAATATCAACAACAACAGGATGAGCACCATCCAGTTTTATTCCTTTATCCTGATTCTTACCGAACACCATTGGTTTACCGTGCTCGAGAACAAGAACGTGATCGTCTTTGGTATCTTTCTCCGTTAGAATTTCAAATGCACCATCGTTAAAGATATTGCAGTTCTGAAATATTTCAAGCAAAGCAAATCCTTTATGCTGACCAACGCGCTTTATCATTTCCTGCAAATGCTTTGGATTCCGGTCAATCGACCGGGCAACAAACGTAGCATCCGACCCAAGCGCAAGTGATAACGGATTGAAAGGATAATCAACACTTCCATAGGGAGTAGTCTTAGTTACTTTGCCCCTTTCGGAAGTCGGTGAATACTGACCTTTTGTCAATCCGTAAATTCTATTATTGAAAAGTAACACTTTTAAATCAACATTTTTTCTACAAGCATGAATGAAATGATTTCCACCTATGCTTAAAAGATCGCCATCGCCTGTGGCAACCCAAACTGATAAATCCGGATTTGCAACTTTAACTCCCGTAGCAATTATAGCTGCACGACCATGGATTCCGTGAAAACCATAAGTATTCATATAGTAAGGAAAGCGGCTCGAAC
Organism: Ignavibacteriaceae bacterium; assembly: GCA_013388525.1. The sequence continues at coordinate 1,739 of JACAFA010000012.1, forward strand.
ATCCGATACCAGAGACCCAAACTATTTTTTCTTTATTAGTTTGAATTAACTCAGGAAATGTTCGTTGGACCTGTGCAAGGATTGAATAATCTCCGCATCCAGGACACCAGCGTACATCCTGATCACTTATAAAATCTTTTGCTGTATATTTTTGTGTAACTATTTCCGGACTATTTGCCATTTCCACCTCCAAGCAGAGAGTTTATCTTTTCTAAAATATCATTTACTTTAAGTGGTAATCCTCTTACCAAATTTAATTGTTCAACAGGAATTAAAAATTCACTTCTTACCAAATGAGCAAGCTGACCAAGGTTGATTTCAGGTATCAGAACTTTCCTGAAATTTCTTAAAACATTTCCGGTATTTTTTGGCATAGGATTTAAATAACGAAGATGAGCATGAGATAGCTTTAAACCAGCTTTTCTGGCTTTATTAACAGCATCTTTAATAGATCCATATGTACTTCCCCAGCCAAGAACAAGTAATTCACCATGATCATCGCCATCAACTTCCAAATCCGGTATATCGTTAACAATTCTTTTAACTTTTTCAGTTCTGAGTTTAACCATTCTGTCATGATTATCAGGATCATAATTTACGGTACCGTAAACATCAGCTTTTTCCAACCCGCCTATTCTATGTTCTAAGCCGGGTGTACCTGGAATAGCCCAGGGTCTTGCAAGATTTTCATTACGCAGATATGGATAAAATCTTTCAGGATCAGTTCGAAACTTCACAGAAATATCCGGTAATTCGTTTACGTGAGGAATGCGCCATGGTTCAGAGCCATTTGCGAGATAACCATCGGTTAAAAGAATTACAGGAGTCATATATTTCAGTGCTATTCTCGAAGCTTCTATTGCCATATAAAAACAATCACGGGGAGTTCTTGCTGCAAGAACACAAACAGGAGCTTCGCCATTTCTACCATACATTGCCTGAAGTAAATCTGCCTGTTCAGTTTTTGTTGGTAAACCTGTGCTTGGTCCACCTCTTTGAACATCAACAATGACAATTGGAAGCTCAGTCATAACAGCCAATCCAACAGCTTCCAGTTTCAAGGAAAGCCCGGGTCCGCTTGTAGTTGTTAATCCAAGATGACCTGCGAATGCGGCACCGATTGCCGAAGTAATTCCTGCAATCTCGTCTTCTGCCTGAACTGTTTTAACTCCAAAATTTTTATAGGCACTTAAGTATTGTAATATTTCTGAAGCCGGAGTAATTGGATAGGAACCAAGAAACAAAGGTAAACCACTTTTAACTGAAGCTGCAAGAAATCCAAGAGCAGTAGCTTCATTGCCTGAAATATTTCTGTAAATACCTTTTGGTAGTTTAGCTGCTTCAACTTTGTAACGAGTTGTGAAGACTTCAGTCATCTCACCAAATTTATGACCAGCCTGAAGTGCTTTAGTATTTGCCTCTACATACTCAGGTTTATTTTTGAATTTATCTTTGATCCACTCTTCAGTGTTTTTAAGTGGTCTGTCATACAACCAATACATTAGCCCAAGAGCAAAAAAGTTTTTACATCTGGAAACTTCCTTAGGACTTAAAGGTAAACCTTCGAGCGCATTTGCTGTAAGTGATGAGATTGGAACCTGATGCAATTCATAACCACTGAGTGAACCATCCTCCAGCGGGTTAGAATCATAATGTGCAAGTTTAAGATTTTTCTGATCGAATGCATCTGAATTAACAATGATAACTCCGCCTGGTTTTAATTCCTTTAAATTCTTTTTAAGTGCAGCGGGATTCATAGCAACAAGCACATCGGGAATATCACCAGGAGTATTAACGTCCTCGCTTCCAAAACTTAATTGAAAACCACTAACACCGTAAAGGGTTCCAGCAGGTGCTCTGATTTCAGCAGGATAATCCGGTAATGTATTTAAATCATTTCCAAGCCATGCAGTTGTATCACTAAACTGGCTACCGGTTAACTGCATTCCATCGCCGGAATCGCCAGCAAAACGAACAGTAACACTTGTTAAAACTCTGAAATCTTTATCTTTAATCTCTGACATCTCTAAATGTTTCCTAATTAGTTTTTATTTGATTATAAAATTACGAACTATCAATTGATTTATCAATGTAATAAGGCTTGGTTCTTAATTAACACTTGAAATAATTTTATAGAATTCTTTAGCATTCACAAAACCCGTAATCCTTTCAATCTCTTCTCCATTGGAATTTAGAACAAGAACAGTTGGTACTCCTACAATTTTGAACCTGTTCCTTAATGATTCAACTTCAGGGGAAAGTGATTTTGTCATATCTGCTTTATATGTTTCAAACTCTTTTGATAATGCAATCACTTCAGGATCAGAAAAAGTTATAGCATCTAGCTCTTTACAGGGAATACACCAATCAGCATAAAAATCAATAATCACTCCTCTGCCTGAAATTTCACTTAATGCATCTTCTGTAAATGGCTGCCAGTCAACTGAATTAGTATCAGATGGGATCAGAGCATAAACACCCACTGCCATTATCAGCACAGAAAAAACTATTTTAAAGATTCTGAATCC
>JACAFA010000080.1 GCA_013388525.1 Ignavibacteriaceae bacterium
AAATTTTTCGTCATTTCATCTGCTGTTTTTATCAGTTCTGATTTATCTTTAATATTTAATACAACTCCCTTCAAATCAGACTTGTGTATAATTTTTTCGCCTACTGCTTTCAGCACAACTGGAAAGTTCACTTTAGCATCTTTCAGTTTATCATATTCAAAAAGCTGTGTTTCAATAATTGGAAGATTATAATGCTTTGAGATTTTGATCACTTCATCCTGTGAAAGGAATTTGTCTTTCTGTAATTGTAAACCTGCAACTTTTTCTGATTTTGGTGACAGGTGTTTTGTATTTGCAGGTTTGTTTTTGAACTTCAGCATATTACCGATAACAACTGCTGGATCTTCAGGTCTTCTGAAAAGTGATCGCTTTGTCTTCGATTCTTTCCGGTACTTATCCCAAAATTCCGGCAGCGGCATCACAACCTGAAAAATTGGTTTGCTGCTTTTTATGTCACTAATACCTTCAATTACCGGCATTGCAGGAACCATAATCGGTTCAACAAAAACTGAAATTACAGCATCTACATTTTTATCCTGAACAAGAATTTCATTTACCTGTTTGAATTGTTCAGCCGTCCCGCCGGGAAGAAGATCAACCGGATTATTTACACTTCCCTGTGGATGAACAATTTCTCTGAGTTTCATTTTTGTCTCTGGAGTTAGTTCAGCAAGCGTCAAACTATTTCTTTCCAAAGTATCAACTGTAAGTATTGCAGGACCGCCGGCATTTGTTATAACAGCAACTCTGTTTCCTTCTGGTATTGGAAAATCTTCAAAACCTTTTGCAGTGTTGAACATATCATTTAAATCATCTGCACGGATAATTCCAAATTGGCGAAGTACGGCATCAACAACTTTATCGCTGCTGCCAAGAGCTCCTGTGTGCGATGAGGCTGCTTTAATTCCGCTTGATGTTCTTCCACCTTTTAAAATTATAACCGGCTTGGTAATCTTTCCATCAATAAAATATTTTATAAAATTCTCTCCGGCTTCAAAACTTTCGAGATAATATGTAATTACACTAACGTTTTTATCTTTTTCCCAGAATTCGAGAAGATCATTCTCGGTAACATCAGCTTTATTTCCAACACTAATGAATTGTGAAAACCTGATATCTGTTTCCCGCAATGAATTTAATACTGCTGCACCAATTGCTCCGCTCTGTGAACAGAACGCCATTTTTCCGTTACGCGGCTCTTCTGCAACGAATGTTGCGTTCATTTTAATTTCAGGGAGAGTGTTTATTATTCCCATGCAATTTGGTCCAACCAATCTTG
>JACAFA010000147.1 GCA_013388525.1 Ignavibacteriaceae bacterium
AAGCGGTTAAGGACCGGACTTAGCTGCATTGCGATAACTAATCCGATTATAAAACCTGTGACACCAACAATCGGCAGCGTCTTCATCCCAAGTTCAATCATATGCTTTCTTACCTGCTCAACTTCATAGGGAGGAATAAATACTTCTTTTAAAAATCTTAGCGAAAAAGTGCCAAGTCCGCCGATCATTGAAAAGAACTCGGTTAGTCTTTTTTCTGTTGTATTGAAAAGCTTATTGTTTGTGAGAAGATTAATCAATTATTGTACATCAAATAATGTTATGTTACAGGTAAAAATATAGAAAATGATTGTTAATATAAATTCAGAATTGAGTTTTTCATCACAGTAAAATTAATTTTCGATAGAGACTATTAATTGTTAAAATGCATTTTCATAATGATTGACCTGAGGATTATTTAAGTCTTCAAACAAAATTGCAAACACATCAAACCGGCAATCGAGTTCAGTTATTCCTTTATCATAAAGATATAACTCAGCCATTTTTCTAACTTGCTTCTGTTTGTTTTTGGTGATTGAGTACTCCGGTTCACCGTATTCGAGATTTTGCCTGGATTTTACTTCTACGAAAACAGTGCAGCCATCTTTTGGATCAATCGCAATTATGTCAATCTCGCCGTGACTGAACCTATAATTGCGCTCAATGATTTCATAACCTTTGTCAGAAAGAATTTTTGCTGCAAGATCTTCTCCTCTTTTTGCAAGTTCTTTTTTATCAAGATTCATATTTACTTCATTTCCATTTCTTGAACATCAAAATTTAAAATCTGTTGTTCTGTTAAAATATTTTTTAGAAATGATTTTCGATGAAGCGGACTCGGACCGTACTTCTTTATTATTTCTCTATGTTGTTTTGTTGGATATCCTTTATTCTGTTCCCATTGATAAATAGGATATTGAACAGCAAAATTTTTCATTAATCTGTCACGGGTAACCTTTGCAAGAATTGAAGCAGCCGCAATTGAAAAGGATAATGAATCACCTTTGACTATTGGAATCACCGGAATTTCTGAATGAAATTTTCTGTTACCATCTACAAGAATTAAATCTGGTTTAATCTTTAAATCATCAACAGCTTTTTTCATTGCCATCATACTTGCATTGAGAATATTTATTTCATCAATAATGATGTGATCTATTATCGAAACAGAATACGCAAAAGCTTTTGAAATAATTTTATCAAATAAGTCCTCTCTTTGCTTTTCAGTCAACTGCTTTGAATCATTTACTCCTTTGATGATAGTACTCTTTTTGAAAATAACTGCTGCGGCAACAACCGGTCCTGCCAGTGGTCCTCTACCAGCTTCATCAACACCAGCAAGATATTTTATTTTTTCGTTGAAATATTTCTTATCGAATTCTTTCATCATAAATACCTAATTACACTCCAAGATAAATAGCAATAAGTCCAAATACCATACTCAATTTTAAAAGATTACTTATCCGCTTCAAATTCTTTACTAACTCATCTTCAAATAATATCTTCAGGCAATAGACAAGTATAGGATTCACAATTACCATTACAACGACAAAGTATTCAATTTTGTAAAGCTGTGTGATGAAGGGGTATACGGTATAAAGTATAAGGGAAATAGAAATCAGAGATATAAATGATTTTGATTTCCGAGAGCCAAACTTAACAGGAAAAGTAACCACACCTGCTTTAGTATCACCTTCAACATCTTCCATATCCTTAACAATTTCCCGGATGAGATTTATCAGAAAAGCAAACACTGCAGGAACAATTGCTTCTGCCGGATTTTCTATTACAACTCCGCCAAAAATAAAAACAAGTCCCGTTAAAAATGCAACAGTGATATTTCCAACAAGTGGAATTCGCTTCAGATATTTTGAATAGAAAAAAAGCAGAAGAATTGAAATAAGAACAATTGCTAATGCTTGTTCATTTACTAAAGCTGAGATAAAAATTGATGTGATAATAAAAATAAAATATAGAGCATATGCTTCTTTGACTGTTATTTTCCCTGAAGTAAGAGGGCGAAGAGGCTTATTGATTTTATCTATGCCGATATCATAAATATCATTGATAACATTTCCTGAAGCCATCACTAACGATGCAGCAAGCGCAGCAAGAAATACATTCAATCCATTTGTTTTATCTGGAAGGCAAATAACTGCCGCAACAATTACAGTTACAAAAGTGATAAGAAAGTTTAATGGTCGTACAATCTTTACTATTGCTGTAAGTTTTTCTGTCAATTTTCTAAAAATATTAGTGAAAGACTAACCGAAACTTAATAAAAGGGTAAGAAAAACTTTAAGGCTGACCAAAATGTAGCACAGATTATTAATCTGTGTTACGGCAACTTAGAATAGGAATTGAATATAAATCTCTTAGCTCTGATTATTATAAAATTATTAGCTTTTAGATCAGCTTTAATCACACCTGGTCAAAACCAATTTTGCGATGAGTTCCGTCGCAGAAAGGTTTATTGTTGGATGCACCACACCGGCAAAGTGCAATTGATCCTTCTTTTATTTCTTCTTTACCATCAGTTCCGACAAAGACAAATTTTCCTTTAACAAGGTATGGTCCGCCTTTGTTAACCTGAACGGTAGTTTGTGATTGCAGCGATTGTGCTGGCTGTGCTTTTTGTTCACTCATATTTTTATTCCTCTCATACGATAATGCCCCTGAGGGACAATTGTCAACTATTTTTTTTATTTCTTCTGTTGTTCCGGCTGACATATCAATCCACGGTCTTCGTTTAGGATTGAAGATTTCAAGCGATGCTTTCCAGCAATTGGTTGAGTGAATACAAAGATCCGGTTTCCAGATTACAGTTATTTCTTCACCGGGATATGATTTTTGTTTTACCGACATCTACTCTCCTTTAATTTTCATCGATAAACAATCAGAACTCATTAATAATTCCAAAATGAATTTTTCCTTCGCTGAAAGAATCTCCCTGAGCAAGAGCAAAGCTAACTCCCAGCAAACCGATTGCAGTTTCAACCGTTATACCGAGTCCATAACCGAAAATATAATCTTCGTTTTGTGTAATTCCTCTATCCGGATCAGCTTCAAGGAAATAATAACCCGAATCAAAAAAAATGAAAGCATAAGATCTCTGTGTAAGCATTAAACGGTATTCAAGATTTGCCCATGCAATACGGGATGCAAGAAACTGCTCTTCCCTGTAGCCTCTCACTGTTCTTGTTCCACCGAAACGCCAAAGATCACTCTGTTCAAAAAACGGTCCGCTGAGTTCTTTGCCATTTACACTAAACGCAATCACATTCCTGACGAAGATTTCATAGAAAGCACCGAATCCTACTGTTATTCTTTGCAAATTAATACTAGTTTCCAATGCAGGTGTTATGTATTCAGCAGGCCCATTAATTTTTTTCTTGCTGAAGGAATATAAAGTCTCAAATAGAAATCCACCGGTAGGAGCTATCGGGTCATCTCTTAAATCTATCTTTAAGCCAAGACCTGTTGTAAGAGATGAAGAATTGTAAACAGTAAAGACAGGAATCGTTCTCTCGGTCGGAATTATTTCTTCCGTTGAAATGAAAGCAGAAGCAGAAATATCTTCGGTTGCAAGGAATTCCAACGCACCACCTAATCTTCTCTGTACATAAGTTGTATCCTGTATCCGTTGAAATAGCTCTGCATTCAGATTAAAAGGATAGCCGAACAACCACGGTTCTAAATATTTCAGCTCAAGTTCCTGGGATTCGCGCGTGAGTTTCTGCCATCTTATTGCTGCTGCTCTTCCGGTTCCAAACATATTTCTCAACGTTACATTCACTAATCCAGTTACATAACCCGACTCATTATCTTTAGTTGCGGGAACATATCCGATTATGCCATCAAAGTTATTTGTGTTTCGCTCTTTAACATTTACCAGCAGCACTCCGTTATTCTGTGAGTCAATATAAAATTGGGGAACAGGAACCGGATCGAAGTAACGAAGTTTATTTAATCTTCGCGGCAGGTTTTCAATTTTTTGCTGAGAATATTCTTCACCGTTATCAATTCTTAATTCCCGGGTGATCACATAATCTTTTGTGGAGGTGTTTCCACTTACTTCAATTTTATCAATGCGGCTTTTCCTCCCTTCTTCAAGCGCAAGATAAATATCGGCGTAATGATCACCACTAACTGAATCATCATAAAGATGTACGGACTGAATTTTAACAGCAGCAAAAGGAAATCCCCTGTTTTCAAAATCTGTTAAAAGACTGCTTATGCTCGTTTCAATTTCATAGCGATTGAAAATCTCTCCCTTCAAATAATTCAAAGATGAAATGAAATCGTCAACATTAACTGAATCTGATTTCTTAAAAAATATTTCTTTAACAAACGTTGGCTGACCTTCATCAACATTTAGGAATAGATTAACTTTTTGAGAATCACTTGATATCTCAAACTGCGATCCTTTAAATGTAAAATTAAAATATCCGTTGGAGATTAGATTAGTCGAGATTCGTGAGAGTGATGTGTCAATTATTCCTGAAAAATAATTTTGCCCTTCGTTCAAACCAGCCCATTTTTTTATTTCGCCATCACTAAAAATCCTGTTGCTGCTAATATCTATCTTCTCAATTTTTTGCGCGAATGCTATCGATGAAAAAATTAAAATAACCAACAGAATATTTTTAGTCAGGTGAATCATCTATTTCTTTTAATCTTTTTCCAACAGGTTCAATATGGATTTTTTCAGAAAGAGGATCAACATCAGCAATTTCAACATCACAAACTTCTGTAGATTTTGCATTTAAAACACCGAGAGTAGTTGCAAAGCGTAATTGCTGCTCGAAAGGATATTTGTTGTGCCAGCCGTAAACTATACCTGCAACAAACGCATCACCACTTCCGGTTGAATCTGCAGCTTTAATTTCGGGAGGAGTTACTTTATAATGAAAGTCAAAATTAGAAGCATAGAATTGATTTCCGCTATCTGTAATGTAAGCCTGTTTAACCCCTTTTTCGTATAGCATATTCAAGAATTTGAGATGATCATTTTCCTTTTCTAAACTTAAACCGAGTGATGTTCTGATCTCATCAACATTATTATGAACAATGGTTGGTGAAGAATCAAAGCAATTCTGAAGAAGTCCGCCGTAAGTATCACAGACAGAAATTTTATCAAGCTTGTTTGCAATTTTAATTCCTTCAACAAAAATCGAATCTGCTTCCTTGCAGGGAGAACTTCCTGAGAAAACTACTATCTCACAGGCTGCAATTGCTTTTTCCAATTTTGAAATGAATTCCCTGACTTCGTTAGATGAAACTATTGCGTCTGTTCCAAAGAAAGAATAAACTTTTTCAGCGGACCGGTCAATAATGATTGCTGAATCTCTCGTTTCATTCTTAGTAATAATTTCCGAGAAGTTGATTTGTTCCTTTCTTAGTGCTTCCCGAAATAATTTTCCATTTGTCCCACCTGTAAATAACATTGCAATGTTTTTAATCCCGAATCTGTTCAATTGACGGTTTACATTTATTCCTTTACCGCCGGCTTGAATGATCAGTTTTCCATTTCTGTTCACCGAGGATAGTTCAATGCTTTGGAAATAATATCGTCTTTCGAGGAGGGGATTTATTGTAACGGTAAGGATCATTTATAAAAATTGCCAAATTGTTTAGGACGTGAGATCATTAGATCTGATGATATATTTTTTTCATGTTACTATCTCACGTCCTGAATTGCTTAATTGCTATATTGTTCTATCATAACTACCACAACTCAACAGTTAAACAATAGAACATCCCCATTAAATTTAATCTTCTAAATCCAACTATAGTAAAGCCTTCATAAATCAATATCTGAATCGGTACAGATCACCATAAAGCGGTGTGCTCGGATCTAAACGATAATCACCAAATCCCGTGTAATCAACAAATAAAAACTGTTTGTTCAGATTATAATATTGCCAAACCTCGTATGGTTTTGCATAATATTCAAACGGATGTCTGTCAATATTATCTGGTGAACCAAGGATTATCAAAACCATTCCTCTGTCTGATCTCCAACCTTCAAGCGAGTAAGTTGTAAAATTTTCATTAGCCTGATTGACTCTGTTATAATACTCGTTAAAAACAGGATTAAAATCATCTGCTGGATTAGGATCTTGTTTTTTCCAGAAAGCTACGAATCTTTTTGCTTTCTCCTGACGTGTATCAGCAGAGTTGATTAAAGTAAGGTCCTCCGGGTTAGCGAGATAAATCATCTGATCTACAGCTTTGTCAAGATCAGTAAGTGTAACAGGAACACCTGCCCATCGCGATACAAAAGATTTCACCGATGCATCATATACTTTTCCGGAAGAATCTCTTAAAGTAATTTTAAGCAGGTTTTTCCCAAGGTTAAGTGTTAATGAATCTATGTTATGAAAAATCTGGTTGTTGCCTGCTTTAATATTAATTTTTTCTGATGTTTTTAATACCTGAGCTTCCTGATCATCAATTATCTCATAATCAATAAACAAATTTGCACTTGTATCAGAGTAAATTTCATAGAACATAGACAGAGGGTCTTTATCTGTAACAATATTTCTTGATACATTGGGAATTATTTTTGAATTCCCTTCTACAACTGTTCTTCTTGAAATCAGCATTATATCGCTTAATGAAGGCGATGCAATTAATTCTTTAATTGGAATTTTATTTTCGGAACTGTATTCGTTTTTAGAATCTTTGTCAGTTATTGATGTTCTGATTAAATAATTACCGGGAGTTAATTCAAAAGAGCGATGTCCAAGATTAAAATTTTCCGGAGAAGTCGTAAGTTCAAAACTGATTGCGACGATTTTTTCATTCCAGATTTTTTCAGTTATAAGATTTTTCTTCTCTTCATCAAAAACTGAAACTGTAACAGAATAAGCTGCTTCAAAACCCTGACCTGTTTTTACAAATTGAACTGCGTTGTACGGAACCTGTATAAAAACATCCAGCCGGGTTTTTTCATTATCCCCTTTGAAGCTCATAAAATCCTGGTAATATTTTAGTTTAGATTCCTGTTTCTGAGCAAAATTCGTAACCTGAGTAAATGCTATTACCAGTATTACGAATAAACCAATAAGTTTTATTTTATTCATTTCTCTTAATCCTGTCATTTATTTAATCTTTGCAAAGAGATCATATTCATCTGAATCATAAACTTCTGCAAAATAAAAATTTCCCGGGATAATAATATCGTTCGAATTTATTAAAACCTCTCCATCAACTTCCGGTGCATCCCGATAACTACGTCCAACATAAAAATCTTCCTCTTCAGATTCAACCAATACTTTTAGCTCCTTTCCAATAATCTCCCTGTTCTTTTGAGCTGAAATTTCTTTTTGAATTTCCATTAGCCTGTGCTGCCGGGATTTCTTTACATCATCCGGAACAGGATCACCGAGATTATAACTTACTGTATTTTCTTCCTGTGAGTAAGTAAATGTTCCCATTCTTTCAAATTTGAATTCTTCAACAAAATCACAAAGTTCCTGAAATTCTTTTTCAGTTTCACCCGGATATCCAACAATAAAAGTTGTTCTGAGAACTAATTCAGGAATTTCATTCCTAAATTTAGATAATAATTCTCTGGTTTGTCTACCTGTAATTCCTCTTCGCATAGATTTAAGGATTTGATCCGAAATATGCTGGAGCGGGATATCGAGATATTTACAAACCTTCTCGTTGTTTTTTATTTCGTAAATCAAATCTTCCGGAAAGTGTGATGGATAAGCATACATAATCCTGATCCATTCGATTCCATTAATTTGACTAAGTCTTGAAATAAGTTCGGAAATATTTCTTTTATTGTAAAGGTCTTTTCCATAATCGGTAGTATCCTGTGCTATAAGAACCAATTCCTTTGTGTTATTCTTTGCAAGGAATTCTGTTTCAGCAACAAGGTCTTCAACAGATTTTGATTTATGCAAACCTCTCATAATCGGTATTGCACAAAATGAGCAGGGATGATCACAGCCTTCAGATATTTTCAGATATGCAGTGTGAGAAGGAAGTGAAACAACTCTTTCACCCAACAGATTTTTCTTTAATTCCCCGCCGAGTTCTTTAACAATTCTCTCATAATCTTCCGTTCCAAAAAACACATCTACTTCTGGAATTTCTTTTTGAAGATCTGTTCTGTAACGCTGTGAGAGACAACCAGCAACAAAAATTCTTTTTGTGATTCCGGATTTCTTACTTGCAACAGCATTCATAATTGTGTTAATCGATTCTTCTTTTGCTGCTTCAATAAATCCGCAAGTATTAATAATTACTGTATCTGCTTCAGAAGGGTTGGAGCGGAGATCAAGGTTATTAAGCTGAAGCTGGCGGAGAAGTCTTTCTGAATCTACTGTATTCTTTGCACAACCTAAAGTTATTACACTTACTTTTTCTCTTGTTTTCATCTGTATAATTTTCGTCAACTGAAGTAATTAAGATAAATCCATATCGCCGGTGAACTGAAAAGAAGAGAATCGAACCTGTCTAAAAAACCGCCGTGCCCGGGAATGAGTGAAGACGAATCTTTTACTTCTGAATCTCTCTTCAATAATGATTCAACTAAATCTCCGATTTGACCTACTATTCCGATTATTATTCCGATAACCAAAACATTTGTCCAGCTTAAAAAATCCAGCACAAATACCTTTGCCAAAATCATTGTGCCGACAGAAAAGATAAAACCAAAAATTGCACCTTCCCAGCTTTTTTTGGGACTAACACGAGGGAATAATTTATGTTTACCTAAATTAATTCCACCGTAATACGCAGCTGAATCACCAATCCAGATAGAAGCAAAGATTGAAATCATTAAATAAGCACCAAAATTCTTCGTAACGATATCATCCGGATAAAACTCCCGAAGTGAAATCAGCGCAGCTGAAAATATTCCAATGTAAAATATTCCAAGAAAGGTTGAGCCAAGATTATAAATTGCCGATCCTTTATTCCGAAACAGTTCAACAGTTAAAAGTGATAGTGAGGACAGAAGAATGAGAGCAAATAAATCAACAAAGTTATTGAGTTGATTGAGCAGAAGACCTAAAATAATTACTCCGCCCAATATTAAATTAACATTTGACCCTTTATTCTTTACTAGAAGACTAAACTCATAAAACGAGATGATACTGATGATGACCACAAATGAAAAGAAATAATATCCACCAAGATAGCTGGCAATAAGTATAATTGGGATACCAATCAAAGAAATAAAAACTCTCTTTAAATTTTCACTCGCTGGCATCTTCCTCTGAACCCATTTCCTTTTTCTTAACGTCTTGTATAAACTCAAGAGCATCGGGAACATCGGCTTTCTTAACAAATAATTTTATTATTGATAGATCACCGGGAGCAGGAAAACTTGAATCTCTTTGTGAAAGTACTGACGCCGGGATTTCTGCATTTTCAAGATTTTCTTTCAGCATAGTAGCTTCAATTTCGCTAAAAGTTGTATAAATGAGAACCCAATCTTCTTCGGAGAGATCGGAATAATTATTTAGTTCAATTGCATCGACAAGCGGAGTATTGCAATCGGGACATATTACTATCCCGTTGATATATTCATATTTACAATTCGGACATACTGGCATTTAAACCTCCTGTGGAATTTTATTTTTCTTATAATAGTTTTTTATAATAAACATTAGTGCGACAAACATAAAAAGTAATAGTAAAAAATAAATAATGTTTGCATCAAGAGATTCAGCATCTGAAACATTACTTTTGAATAGCTCATCATCACCAATTATGAAATATAATATCACTGCAAAGAAATTGTTAAGAAAATGAATAATTATTGGTATAACCAGCGATTGACTTGAGTAAGCGGCAAAACCAAGAAAAAATCCTATTGTTATAAGAGGTATTAATCCATAAGGATTAAAATGGTAGAGAGCAAAAAACACAGCAGTGAGAATTGCAGCTATGTGTGGTCTGAATTTAAACCCGAAACTGCGCTGGATGTATCCTCTGAACATCACTTCTTCGCAGATAGCAGGCACAACAGAAATGGTAATTATAACTAAAAGCATTTCGGCTACATTATCAGCCCTAATAAGATTGCCAAATGTTTTTTCAATTAATTCGTTTAAAGAGTCAAGTAAAAATTTTATTGAATTGATGAACGGTGAAACTTCTGCCAACTTCTCAATAAAGTAATTTTGAATATAAAGATAGCTTTGAAGAAGCGGCGTAAGAATTATTATTCCTAAAACGAACAGCAGCAACTCTCTCCATTGAGGCAATTTGAGAGATATAATTTTCGATACATCACCATAAATCCATTTGCTGAAAAAAAGTGCCGGAAAGAAAATAAAAAGAATTTGTCCAAATATGGTTACAAACCTTAAACCATTTACCGGTGCAGCTTCAAGGTCAAATCCAAAAATCAGCATTGTTAATAATCCACCGACAAACTGATAGAGTATAAATCCGCCAATTAATCCGAGGAAAGCAGCTGCAACCGGTGAAATAAGCGGATATGGAGAGTATGATTGCTCAATTAATTCTTCACTGTCCGGATTTTGCGGATTCGGCTGTTTTTCTTCCTGGTTATGTTCTTGCATATTAAAATTTTTTTATCATTCTGCTTTAGTACTAGTAAAGATAACAAGAAAATTTTCTTTATCTGAATATATAGTGAATGGTATAAAGAAGCCCCGGCTAATCGGGGCTTCTATTTAGAAGAGATTTTACTTTAGAAGTATCATCTTCTTTGTTTGCTGAAAATTACCAGCTGAAATAGAATAAAAGTAAATTCCTGATGAAACATTTGATGCTTCCCATTTTATCTCATACCTGCCTGGTTGCTGTTGATTGTTAATCAACACTGCAACTTCTCTACCTAAAATATCATACACAATTAGTTTCACATCTGACACTTTGGGTAAAGAATATTTTATTATAGTTGTGGGATTAAAAGGATTGGGATAATTTTGCATCAATGAATATACTGTTGGAAGATTCGTCGAATTACTAATTTTTTCTGCTGAGGCTATAAGTCGAATTTTATTATTGGTTGTTTTATAAAGTGAAATATTCCCGTTGTTTGATTTAATATTAGAGACTTTCCCAACACCGCTGTCACTAATGAAGGAATAAGTAATTCCATTTGCAGGATTCAATTCCCAGCTTAAAGTAATTGGATACGCTTGAGTCTCTACATTAATTTCTAACTCAACTTCACCGCTGTCAGGTGAAACCGGTTTGATATAATCATCTTGTGCAAATCTAGCATCAAATCCTACTTCGGGTAGTGGTGGAGGTATACTTAAATCCATTCCGCCAAGCGATGGATTCAAATCAAGGTTTGCAACGTATAAATCTTGTTGCTTTCCGGTGGCATCAGTAATTCTAAAGTGATCCATACCTTCTTCTTCAATAGATTCGGGAGAATCAGAATAACATTGTATTGGATCAATATTAACCAATAAACTTCCACTCAATGCTACTTTAATCCAGTAACCCATCCCCGGTTTTATAGTGTTAACTTCCTCATAACCATTCCTGTAGATGAAAAAGCGTGATTCGAAACTGTTTTCTTCCGGATATAGACATACATTTGTAGAAACAGGAACCTCTTCTGATAAGGAACCGACAATATTCCAACCAGCGCACACCGGCGTTTCAAATTGTTGTAGGAATTCTCCAGCATAAAATATATCCTGAGGAGAATTGAATTTAACATAATATCCAACCCCATTTTCTAATGTTTCTTCCGGTACATATCCAGTGCCACAGAAAGAATAAGCATAAGAGTTAGGATCTGCAGTTGGCCAAACAGAAGTTTTCGCAAAATCATCAACTACTACAGGTACACTCAATGTTTGCCAACCCTGAATAAGAGAATTAGTTACAACTGTTAATCCATCACCAGTTACACCTGCAAAATAAGATTGTACTTTATCATTTATTTCTACAAAGAATCCTCCAGCATAAATTTGTGTTCCTGTAGGAGAAATTGCTAATGCGTACACTTCACTTGGAAAGGGTATCGCTGGATAACGAGGATTTGGATCCCAATCTGTTGCTTTACCAGTTTCAACATCCAAAGCAGCAAGTGATTTTCTTTCTTCTTCACCTATACTAGTAAAACTTCCAGCAGCGTAAACTGTTGAACCGAAAGCGATAAGTGAATAGATGATAGTCTCGGGTGGACCACCGCCTGACGCATCAGGGTCCCAATTAGTTACTCTGCCTGATTCAGCATCAAGAGCTGCAATTCTATTTCTTGATTCGTTTCCAATAGAAGTAAATTCTCCTCCAACATATAATATCGAGTTATCGAAGGCAAGAGAATAAACCCAATCCTCAGCGGAAGGATCCCAATTCTCTATTACACTTCCTGTCTCAATATCAAGTGCTGCAATGTAATTTCTGTTCTCCCCACCTATGCTAGTAAAAGCACCACCAGCATATACACGTGAATCGGAAACTGTAATGGTGCGAACAAAATAATTTGCATTGGCACTCCAATCCTCAATTGCATCACCCGTTCCAAAATCAAGTGCTGCGATACGGTAACGATTTGAGTTTCCTATGTTTGTAAAATCTCCACCAACATAAACAATTGAATCTAGAACCGATATTGCTTGAATAGGTCCGTTTGCATTTGGATCCCAATCTTCAATTACTGTTCCGGTTGTTGCATTTACAGCTGCAATATTGTTTCTTGTCCTTCCTCCAACTGTATTGAATTGTCCACCAATTAGGACTGTGGAACCTTCTACTGTAATTGAAAAGACATACGGTTCTGTGAGTTCTCCAGCATCACAATATAGTAAGTTCGGATCTAATGGATCGTCGAACTCGCTGTATTGATAATCTAATTTTTTTACCAAGCCTATAGTATAGCCTGCAGGACTTTGGACCTCGCCTTCAACATATGGGTTCCAGTTTGTGATTTGACCTGTAGTTGCATCAATAGCTGCTATATGATTTCTATTAACGCCTCCTATACTAAAAAACCTACCACCAGTGTAAATATTTGAACCTGAAACTGAAAATGTTAAAACCGCATCACCTGAGTTGGGATTCCAATTTGTAACGTTACCAGTGCTCATATCCAAAGCAGCGATATAATTTCTGTCCTGACCACCAATCTGAGTAAATTGTCCACCAAGGTAAATTATTGAGCCGGAACTTGCAATAGAAAAAACCCAATGATTAGAGTTTGGATCCCAATCCGTAGCATCACCTGTTTCTATATCAACAGCTGCAATGAAGTTTCTGTCAGCACCACCTATGTGGGTAAAATGACCACCGGCATAAACCTCTGATTCCGTAACCATTATTGAATAAATAATTGCCCGTAAGCCAGAGAATGTTGCATCTGGATTCCAAGGTGTTGCTGTACCATCTGGGTTAATTGCTGCTATACCTCTTCTCATAGGTTGTGGAATTTGCGATCCAATATATTTGAAAGCTCCGCTAACATAAATTAACGACCCATAAGGAACTATTTTATATACCCAGTCCTCTGCGTTAGGAACCCAGTTACTCAATACTTGTCCATTATTAGCATTGATAGCTGCTATAAAATTTCTGCTCGTACCTCCGATGCTGGTAAATAGTCCCCCCGCATAAAGTACGGAGCCAGAGGCTGCGAGCGTCATCACCTGATTATTTGTATTGCATACCCAATTCACTATAACCTCTCCACTTTCAGCATCTATAGCTGCAATATTAGTTCTTGAGTATCCATCTATACCGCTAAAGTATCCACCTACAAAAACTGTCGAACCGGAAACTGCAATTGTTCGAATAACAGGGTCCCCTCCTGTAACATTAGGTGCTCAATCCAGATCAAGTGAGCCATCTGCATTAATGTGTGCTAGCATATTTCTGGGTACACTCCCAACCTTTGTAAAAACACCGCCAATATACCAGCCGCCCGAACCATCGGGAACGCTAGCAGCAACAGAACCATTTACTTTATCGAAAGTTAAATTAGGGTTACCGGTAGTTAGATCTATCGCAGTACCACAGCCAGTTGATGGACCTACATGCGTAAAAGCCCCACCTATATAAACTGTATTTCCTGAACAAACTGTAGTAAATACAGTGTTATTGGGAACCCAATAATTCTCATAAACTGTTTGACAAACAGTTTGTGAAATGCTGAAGAGTCCTAAAAGGACAGAAAGCAAGAAAAGAAAGTAGTTATTTTTCATATTCCACTCCTTAGAATTTATTATTAAATGTGTTTAGTACCTTTCTTTGATTATCTCAATAAAATAAATTTCTTAACAAAGTTATATTCACCTGAATTTCCTGAAGCATTTAACTTGTATAAATAAATACCTGATGGTAATTCCTTTGCATTAAATTTGAGAGAATATTTACCTGTGTCTTTTTCTTCATTTACCAATACTGCGACTTCTTCACCTAAGGTATTATAAAGTTTTAAAACCACGCTTGAAGGGTCTGCAATTGAATAATTAATAGTCGTTGTCGAGTTAAACGGGTTTGGAAAGTTCTGATCTAAAGAAAATTCTTTCAGTATTCCAAAGGAAACTTCAACAGTATATGAATATTCAAATGAACCATCAAAATCAATCTGCTTTAAACGATAATAATAAACACCATTAGATACATCATAATCTTCAAACGTATATGATTCAGTTTCTGTAGTAGTTCCAAATCCCGACACAAAGCCAATCGTTTTCCAATCTTTTGAACTTTCAATTTTTGAATTTTGAAATCTTTGTATCTCAAAACCTAAATTGTTAGTTTCACTTGCCGTTTGCCAGTTTAATATTATGTGGTCATTATCTAACGCTGCAGTAAAATTCGTAAGTTCCACGGGTACAATTGTTTGTTTATACTTAATTGTAGTATAATCGAAAGTAGGAATTCCACCTGGGACATAAGTAATACCTGTTACATAAACATTACCAGTTTCATCAAGTGCCATCGCTTTCGCCTCATCAAAATCTCCAGGACCGTTATATCTAATAAACCATTGCTGTACTCCATAGGTATCGTATTTTATAGTAGTGTAAGCACCAGTTGTGGTGGAGTCCCAACTAACACCTGTTACATAAACGTTTCCTGATTTGTCAAGTGCAAGGTCATAAACAAATCCTCCATTAAATCTGCTTACCCACCGTTCAATTCCTGAAGAGTCATATTTAATTGTACACCAATCCCAACGTCCCTCATCACCCCTACTTACGCCTGTTATAATAATGTTTCCATTATCATCAACAGTAATAGTTTTTGCAAAATCTATGTCGTCTCCTGGTCCATTATATCTCACAGTCCATTGTTGCATACCTGAAGAATCATACTTAACCGTAAGATAATCTGGTGTAATTGAATTTGAATCAGGGCTTTCTCCGGTTACGATTACACTTCCCGCATTGTCAACAGCAACATCGTATGCAATATCAGAGCTATTACCAAACCCGATATATCGACTAACCCACTTTTCAACTCCATCAGTGTTATACTTAACGGTAGCATAATTATAGTTAGGAAATAAACCTATACTTTTTCCTGTAACATAAATATTGCCAGTGTTATCTATGGTCAATGCTAAGGCTTCATCATAACTATTATCAGGTCCATTATATCTCTTAACCCACTGCTCAACTCCGGAAGGATTGTATTTGATTGTTGCAAAATCACTATACGTTCCTAAACCAAAACTTTCTCCGGTCACATAAACGTTTCCTTCATTATCAACAGATAAGTCATTTGCTTTATCAAATGAATTTCCAGGTCCGTTATATTTTCGAATCCATTGTTCATCTCCTTCGGAGTTATATTTAATTGTCAAATAATCTTCGCCGGTACCTGAACTATAACTTGAACCTGTTATATAAACATTCCCTGAATTGTCAAGCGCAAGCTTATATACATAATCATCATAACCACCGTCATATCTACTTATCCATAACACTTCACCGTGTGTGTTATATTTAATTGTTGCACAATCAAAATCGTATCCTAAACCTTGACTAATTCCGGTTACATAAACATTTCCAGAAGAATCAACGGCTAAGTCCACAGCTTCATCACTTCTTAAACCTCCCACTCCGCTGTAAATTGCAACCCACTCTTGCTCTACTTCACCATTCGTGACAGTTGTTTTCCGCAACTCAGATTTTGTAATTATATTTTTGTTTACTGTTTTAAAATTTCTCCCTGATTGTGCAAAAGCTTCCGTAGCATTTAAAGATGTAATTAAAATCAGAAATGAAATTGTTACAGAAGAGATAAGTTTAATTTTCTGTGAAGTAAATTTTCTCCCCGCACAGCAGATAAGAAGAGAGGAAGCAGAGAGTAAATTAGATGAATATTCAGTTTTCATAATTACTCCTACTGTTATTTAAAATATTTTATTGAAAGATCAAAACGTAAAAGGCAACAGTTGGTAATTCTTCATCAATTGTAATATTAAACTCATTAATAATTCCAATACATCTTAAGCACCCTAAGTAAATAAAAAAGGGAGACAAAGCTCCCTTCTTTACAAATTAAATAATAAGGTTTAGCGCTTCGAAGTCAGCGTTCCCGCAAGACCTTCAAACTCAGTAAGTTTTGCTTCAACGTGTCCGATAATGATTTTGGTTCTGACCTTTACGGGCATTTTTAAATCATCATCAGTCAGCCAAATGATAATATTTCCTTCGTGCTTAAAAAGTCCACCTTCTCTTACAAGCGGTTCAACGACAATGCAATCAAATTTTCCGGCAGGAACTTCAACGGTTTCTTTACCCAAATATTTTACATCCAAATCATATACTTTATCCTTGTAAAAATTTTGTAAATGAATTAAATCATTCACTCGCATATTTGAATAGTCAAGAGTTCTTGCATAATAAAATGCAGAAATAATATCATTCACATAAAGTGGAATTTCATATTCACCTTCACTTGTTTTTGCTTTACTTTTTCTGTGATCAAAGAAAGCTGAAAAGTCACGTGTGTATCCACCTTCTCTTATGTGCTGTTCAAATCTCCACGGAAACAATCCTTCAACATCAAGATAACTTTCATAACGATCTCTTACTTTGTAAAACATATCAAAGCTCGGTACAGAATTAACTGCGAAGTTAATATGATAAGCGTTTCTGCCGGATATCTTTTTTATTCTTGGAATTTCCATTACAGCAACTCCGGCTGTTACAAAACCATAATCCAAATCAAAAGTTAATTTTTCTCCCTCTTTAAAGGCTTTGTTTTCAACTGACCTGAATTCTTCCTTGGATACAGAGGTTTGCGGCGCAATTAAATAATTGCCGGATATTACGAATAACAAAACATACACGATCTTGCGAAAATACATTTACCTGCTCCAGATTATTATAAAATTTTCAATACGCTCAAAGTTTCGTCAAATACTTTGCCAATATCAATACTATTCATACAATCAAGTTTTTTGCACTGTTCACGTGTACAATGGCTGCAATCGATTGTTGGAGTGAAAATCGTCTTCTTTTCTGTATACGGACCCCACCTTTTTTGTGAACAGGACAAAATTTTGGGAAAAAAGCCTATTACATGAACACCTAATGCAGCAGCAATATGCATTGGTCCGGTTGAATTTGAAATGAATACTTTAGCTTTTTTTATTAGTGCTTTTAATAAAGAAATGTCAAGCTGTCCTGAAAGGTTTATTACCTTTTCACTTACTTCAAATTCTCTGCATAGTTCAGATTCGCTTTTACTGCCGGTAATTATTGTTGTCAGATTTTCAATATTACTGAGCATTCCTGTTAGCTTAATTAATTTTTCTTTTGGAAGATCAACTGAACTTCCACCGCTTCCGGGATGAATAATCACAATCTGATTAACCGGATTGTATCCCTTTTGAGTTAGTATTGAATTAACCTTCTTTGAACTTTCATCATCAACTTTCAAATGAAAAATAATCTTATCTGAATAATCGTCAGTTTTAACATCAATTTTACTCAGGAGATTTATGTTATACACAAGTTCGTGTCTCTCAGCATTTTTCCGATGCTCAAAAACCTTTCTGTTGAATAAAAAAGAATACCAGCGGTAACCGGTACCAATTCTGTTTTTTATTCTTGCAAAAAACATTATCAGAGAAATTTTCAAAGTTGGATTAACAACAACGCAGGTATCAAAATTCTCTTGCTTTATTTTTTTCAGATTTTTTGCAAACAGAACTTTTCCATCAGATTCTTCAGCAATTATCACATCGTCAATAAACGGATTGCCATCGATAAGAGAACTTGTATACTCTCGAATCAAATAAGTTAATTTGCAATCCGGATATTTTTTCTTTACCAACTCAGCCATTGGTAAAGATAAAACCACATCACCTATTCTGTCTGTTCTTGCGATTAATATTTTTTTGGGTGAATTCATTTACGTGACAAATATGGATTATTCTTTATGAAAAACCTCCACGGCAAATCTACCGATCTTGTAATTCCAATTCTCTTTGAAATGCCAATCTCTTTGCTGCTGATTTTTTTACCATCTAAAATAAATATTTTATTTCCTGTAAGATCAATTCCGGAATGTGTTCTGTCAATTCCAAATGCCTGACAAACTTTACCGGGTCCAGTTGTCAAATTAAAAATTTCTTTATCATTCTTAAGTTTTCTGCCAAAACGATTTTTTATCATTTTTTCTAAACCAGAAACCGGCTCAACAGCACGTATTAATACTGCTGTTCCTTCCCCTTTCTTCCCGGTTACAACATTACAGCAATGATGTGCACCATAAGTAAAATATACGTACAGGAAGCCGCCTGATTCAAACATAACTTCATTTCGTTTGGTAATTCCAATAAATGCGTGAGATGCCTCATCAAAATTACCATGATAAGCTTCAACCTCAACAATTTTTCCTGCAAGAATATTTTTTCCATCAATCTTCACAAGAATCTTCCCGAGCAAGTCATTCGCAACTTCCAGGAGCTCTCTCCGGTAAAAAGTTTTATTTAATTTTTTTCCTGAAATATTCTTATTCATAAGAGATGGTTATATGCAGAAACCGGATAATAAATTACAAAATATTACTGCGATCTGATCTCACTGATTTTATTGAGATAATAATCCTTCTTTTGAGGATTACGCTGAAGAAGCAATTCATAAATTCTTATGGCTTCATCTTTCTGACCTTGTGAGAGATAAATGTTCGCAAAAGTTTCTGTGGCAAGCTTGCTTTTATCCGGTGAGTAATTCTTTTGATTTATTTCCGCAGGTGTAAAAGTACTATTCTGCTCAATTCTTGCATTTATAAGTTTATCAGCAATCTGAGGAAGCATGTCTTCAACTGATTTAGGTTTGTTCTCCGGAACTTCTTCCTCTGCAGTATAATTTTCCATAGGATTAAAAAAAATATTTCCTCTTGATGAATCAAATGGCGAGGTGTGTTTGTCCTGCAGCTTAAATTCTTTTCTATAGTAAGTTAATGTTTCGTTACTATTCAGAAGCTCGCTGGCTCTGTTTATATAATGTTCTGCTAATTTTATATTGCCGAGAGCAAAATTAGCTTTTCCCATTAAAATAAAAGCAAGTGGATGGTCAGGAAAAGTTTTTAATCCCTTTTCAAGAATTGAAATAGCAGTTTGAGGTTCGTTGTTTCGAAGATAATAATCAGACGTTATCAGAAACAGAGGTGAACTGTTATTCCTTTCAAAAATTAGTTTTGCTCTGGCAATCAGTTTATCATCCACAATTCACACAATCATTTAGCGTCATTTTTAATAAAAGCGTGCTTTATGGAAGTGATTGAGACAAACGAAAATCCGATAAAGAATAAAAGCTGAAACGGAAGACTGGCTATTTCCATAAAGTAAATACTCGACACAACACCAATTAAACAATAAAATGCAAGAACCAATTCGACAATAACTGCAAATCCAATTTTTCTGCTCAAATATTTGTTGCCAACCCAGGTATCCTTTTCAGATACAACTTTGAACTTGGGAGTACGGACAAATTCACTCTTACGGTTAAGTAAGCCTTCGAAAACAGCTCTGGAATTATTAAGTGCAAAACCCATACTGCCTGCCATAAAAATTGGGAAAAGTACAATTCGCTTTCGCCAGTCCGGATGAATATCTTTTTGTGAATAGAGATAAAATAAAAATGAGCTGATAAATGCTAATACAAATATTGACATGAAAGCAAAGTAGAGTTCGTGTCCTCCGCTGTTCTTTACAAAAATGAGCGGTACATTTAAAATTGCAGCAAGCAGAATAAATGGGAACACAATGTTATTAGTTAAATGAAATGTGCTGTAAAGTTTTATTCTCAGCGGCACATCAGAATTCCAGACAAGAGGAAGAATCTTTTTAGCAGTTTCAATTGCACCTTTTGTCCATCTGAATTGCTGCGACTTCAATGCGTTAATTTCTGAAGGAAGTTCTGCAGGAGATGTGAAATCTTTGAGAAAAATAAATTTCCATCCATTCAACTGTGCTCTGTAACTAAGATCAAGGTCTTCAGTTAATGTATCAGCATGCCAGTTACCGGCATCTTCGATACAGGATTTTCTCCAGACTCCACCAGTTCCATTAAAGTTGATGAAGAATCCGGCTTTATTACGTACTGTTTGTTCAATTACAAAATGCCCATCAAGTGCGAGTGCCTGAGCTCTTGTAATCAATGAATGATCACCATTTAAATGTTCCCACCGTGTTTGAACCATCCCGACTTTTTCATCTGAAAAGAACTTCAAAGTTTTCTTTAGAAAATCAGAATGAGGAATAAAGTCAGCATCAAAAATTGCAACGAACTCTCCCTTTGCAGTTTTCAATCCTTCTTTTAACGCACCGGCTTTAAATCCCTGACGATTACTTCTTCTTATATGCTCAATGTTGAAGCCTTCTTTCTTTTTTGCTTCAACAGCTTTCGCAACTACATCTACTGTTTCATCTGTTGAGTCATCCAGAACCTGTATTTCTAATTTCTCTTTTGGATAATCAATTTCACATACTTTATCAATCAATCTTTCGACTACATACAATTCATTATATAACGGCAGTTGAATTGTAACCAGTGGTGTTTCTGAAAATTCTTTATCAGGATTAAAGCTGATATCTTTATACTTTCGATGATAGTATAGCAAAACGAATCCGTGTAGACCGAATATGAAAAGAATAGAAAGTGAAATGAAATAACCAATTAAAACTACATTATCCATAAAATTCTCCTTTTATTACCATCCTGAAACAACTGCCAGAAGAATATCTTCTGTAAGTTTATCAATTGCAGTATCAATTGCTCCAGGTCTTTTATTAGCTTCCTGACCCGGAGGATAATCACCATAATTTTTGAACTCTTTTTCAAAAATTGTTTTTTTCTGAACAAGATCTTTGTAGATGACTTTAACAGCTATTGTTATTCTTCTTGAAGAAATTTCTTCACCTGCACTTACAATTGCAGGTGCATCGGTAACTGAAATAATTATACAATCCAGTATTGCGTTTGCTGTTGCTCTTTCAGTTACCTGCAATGAATTATCACTAATAAATTTCTGAATCAGGTTATCAGTAAACGATTCTCTTAAACCCGGAATTGCAGCAGGGCTTTTATCTTCAGCAACAGGGATTGCAATTGTCTTCAGGTGCGCAGGAACAGAAGCACCTGTAAAAGAATAAGTACCACACGCAAAATTAATCAGCATGCTGATTATGATCAATACAGCAATCAGCCATACGCTAAAAAAACTAAATTTATTTTTAATAGAACCGTTCAATTTTAATCCTCGATCAAATCGTATTGCTTTATTTTCCTGTAAAGAGTCCGCTCGCTGATATTCAGCAATTTAGAAGCTTTTCTTTTATTTCCTCTTGTTTTGTCAAGTGCTGCTTTAATCGTCTCCTTTTCGATGATGTCCAGAGAGAAAAGATTCTTTTTTGGATCCTCTGCTTTTACCAAAGTTTCTCTGCCGTTTTGAAGAACTAAATCTTTCAGTTCAATTAAGTCCTTTTTTATTTCGAAGAGAGCTCTGTATAAAATTTCTCTGTCAGCATCTTCGGGAGTTTTTCTAAGAAAAACAGGGAGATTTCTTGCTTTCAGATTTTCTTCTTCACGAAACATTAATCCGGAAAATGAATCAACATCTATTTTACTATCTCTGTTTAAAGCTATAGCAGTCTCGATTGTATTTTTTAATTCTCTCACATTACCGGGCCAATTATATTCCATAAGTAAGTCCATAGCTTCGTCAGTAATCTTTGGAGAAGATATTTTATTTGAGCTTGCATAATTCTCAAGGAAATGATTTACAAGTAATGGAATATCTCCTTTTCTTTTTCTCAACGGAGGAATGTTCAAACTTACTGCTTTTAATCTGAAGAAAAGATCTTCTCTGAATCTTCTGCTGTTGACTTCTTCCTGTAAATCTTTATTTGTAGCATCAATTATTCTAACATCAACTTTTGTTACAGTCTCGGCCCCAATCCTCATAAACTCTTTGAACTCAATTGCTCTTAAAACTTTAACCTGTGTAGTAAGCGGCATCTCAGCAATCTCATCAAGAAACAAAGTTCCGCCATCAGCAATTTCAAAGTAACCTTTTCTGCCTTCGAATGCACCTGTAAAAGCACCTTTTTTATGTCCAAATAATTCACTCTCTAAAATTCCTTCAGGTATTGCTCCACAGTTTACACTGATTAATTCTTTACCGGCTCTTTTACTTGAATTGTGTATTGCTCTTGCAAACACTTCTTTTCCAACACCGCTTTCGCCATAGATAAGAATGGTGATATCAGATGTAGCTACCTGCATAACAACATCAACCAGATCATTAATTTCACCGGATTGGCTGATGATTCCATGTTTCTTTTTAAATTCTTCTCTGTTCACTGAAATAATTAAGATTAGATTGACAAACTGTCGCAGGTGCAAAAATAGCTATTCCGCAGTTGATATGAAATAGACTAAAACAGGGATAAAAAGTTGGAAATGCTCTAAATTTTCAGGGATAGTCCGTCTTCGGCAAGCATAATTTTATTTCTTAAGTCGACTGATAGAGTTGCCAAAATTTCACGCAGCATTGGTTCTTCTTCATCGGAATAATGAACCAAATAAATTTTACCAAGCTTAATAATTATAATTTTATCCAGAATGACAGATATTGGAATATGAGATACCTCGCTGATAAAAATATCCGGATTAAATTCATTGAATAAAAGTAAATCCTTATCCGATCCAATATCAGAAGTGTAAATAATTTTTTTGCCTTCTATTTGAAAAAGAAAACTTGCGCTGTATAAACTGAGCGCAGGATAACTTTCAACATATTTTTCAAGATCGTTTAAATGCGAGTTTTTTCTGGGTAGAATGGAGATGTTTTCTGAAATTTTGAGTTGAGTATTATCTCTTAAAACTTTGTAGTGAATTTCAAACTTCATCTTAGCAGGAAGCAAATAAGATTTCAGTAAATACTCTTCGATTACAGTTTTCAAACTTTCATGAATCAAAATCTCCAGCGAGTCCCTCCGATTCATCATCTTCATTTGAACTATCAACGAAGCAAGACCTGAGAAGTGGTCAGGATGAAGATGAGTTAAAAGAACACCTTTTATCGAATTAATATTAATTCTGTTACTTAATAATGCGCGGGATATTCCGTCACCGGAATCAACGAGTAAATTATAATTTCCAGATGAAAAAAACAGAGAAGTGTAAAAGCGATTAGATGAAGCTTTTCCTGAACAAGTACCTATGAAAATAATTTCCACGATTATTTTGCAGGTATTGAAACAATGGTTCCGTTTAGTTTATAACGAGAATTAACAACCTGGAGGAAGTTCTCAGCATCTTCATATTTTTCAAACTTTCCGGCGTAAACTATATGAAAAGTTGTGCCGCCAACTACTTTTTCACCCAATTGACTATAAATACCAGCACTTTCGAATTCACTCATAAGTTTTTTTGCGTTATCAAGATTTGTAAAAGCTCCGGCCTGAATTGTGAACTTATAATTCTCTTCCAAAACAGATTTGACTTCTTCAACTTTTTGAGGCGATTCCTGTTTCTCAGATTTTTCGAGTGCTGAAATATTTTGATTTGCTACCTGAATATATGGCGATGCAGGATAAGATGACTTTAGCTGTTTTAATTTTTCCTGTGCAGTTTCATAAAGACCGAGAGCGTAGTAATAGGAAAATATTCGATATAAAGAAGCATCAGCGTATTTACTTTTTGGATAATTATCAACTATACTCTGGTAAATAACAATTGCTTCCTGTCCGTTCTCTTTCAGAACTCCATCAAGAAACATTACAGACGGATCTGCCGGATTTTTTTCCTTTAAATCAACAAGTGCCTCTTTTGCCTGTGAGATATTTCCGTTTTCTATTGCTTTTAAGTAAGGGACTATATCGACTTCCTGTGGATATAATTTTCCGGAGGATATGAATAAAACAATAAATATCAGGAGAGAAAAATAATTTAATTTGAGATTTAACATTCTTTAAAAGCTATTAAACGGAATTTTAATCGTTTCAAATTCAACCGGTTAAAGATAAACTTTCTTCAGCCATATTTACGAATCCTGTAAATTCACCAAACAATGTTGCTGAAGTTGCACGGTTTATTTTTGCTTTAACATAATCGCCGGTTTTTATTTTTTCATCAGCAGGAATTATCACAACTTTATTAGTATCAGATCTTCCGGAAAAATACTTGTCTGACTTTTTACTGTAACCTTCAATTAATACAACTTCTTCTTTGCCTATCAATTCCTGATTCAGTTCGAATGAAATCTGCTGCTGAAGATTAATTATTTCCTGGAGTCTTTTTGCTTTTGTTTCTTCAGGCACATCATCGTCCATCCTGAATGCTTTTGTGCCTTCTCTTGGAGAATACTTAAACATAAATGCTCCATCGAATCTTACTTCTCTCATTACATCGATAGTCATTATGTGATCTTCAAAAGTTTCAGTCGGAAATCCAGATATGATATCCGTTGAGAAACTTACTCCCGGAATAATTTTTCTTGCCTTTCCGACAAGCTGAAGATAATGCTCAATAGTGTAAGTCCGATTCATCAATTCAAGAATTCTGTTAGAACCTGATTGAACAGGCAGATGAATATAGTTACAAATGTTGGGATGTTCTGCAATTGTGTATAATAGTTTATCTGAAAGATCCTGCGGATGAGAAGTAGTAAAACGAACTCTAACTGAACGATCAACTGTTGCGCAGGCAGCAAGCAGGTCAGCAAAGTCTCCGCCACTGGCAGAATCTTCATCTCTGTAGGAATTAACGTTTTGCCCGAGTAAAGTAACTTCTTTAAAACCTCTTGCTGATAACTGTCTTACTTCATCAACTACAGAATTTAATGAACGACTTCGTTCTCTTCCTCTGGTAAACGGTACGACACAAAATGTGCAAAACTTATCACAGCCGCGCATAACAGAAATCCACGCCTGCAAACCATCTTCCCTGTGAGGAATAATGTCATCGTACGTTTCAGTTTTTGAAAGTTTAACACCAATTCCTTTATCACCATTGAATGCGACATCAATAAGTTCAGGCAATCTTCTGTATTCATCAGGACCAACCACTACATCAACAATCTTTTTCTTATCAACGAGGTCTGAGCGTAAACGTTCCGCCATACAACCTAAAACACCAACAACTAAATCCGGTCGCTGATCTTTAATAGTTTTAAAGTTACCGAGTCTTCCATAAATCCTTTGCTCAGCGTTATCCCTGATACTGCAGGTATTTACAAGAACAACATCAGCATCTTCAAGATGTTTAGTAACACTGTAACCATTGTTTTGAAGAATTCCAAGCACAATCTCGGTATCAGCCAGATTCATCTGACAGCCGTATGTTTCTATGTAAACTTTATTTTTATTCATATTATGATGAAAAAGATGGTCTAATATAAATTATTACCACCTGCGGTTCAATCTAAATTCTGATAAATAAATAACTTTAAAGTATTTTTAATTAGAGGAAAGAGCGTAAAGAATGAAGTTGATAAGTAGAAAACCTATTGTTCCATAAACAATATTAAAGATTATCCTTTTTATTTTACGATCGCGACGGATGTTTGGTTCTGATTTATTTTTACCGTTTAATTTTACAAAGCCGAATATCATTTTATAGTTTAATAATACTAAATGTTTATTTGATGCGTTAACTTAAACAATTCCTGATATAATTTCAGCTGCAATCCCTGTGCCTTTAAGTTAATAGTCAGCAGAGTAAAATAATAGAGGATTAAGATAAGTCAGTAAGTAATTTTTTCTTTACAGAACTTAAGATAAGATGTTATTACTTCAACTGAGAAAAAAATAAAAAACCCCTCCTGTAAATTCCGGCAATTCCGAGTTTTTATTCAAAGAGGGGTTTAAAAAAGAGTTAGAGTATTTTTACTTGATTAAAGTCATCTTCCTCACTTCAGAAAACTGTCCGGCATCAAGCTTATAAAAATATATTCCGCTGTTCAGTTCACTTGCATCAAAATTAATTGTATAAACTCCTGATTCCATATTCTGATTTAAAAGAGTTTTTACTTCCTGCCCGAGTGTATTAAATATCTTCAAAGTTACGTTTGAACTTTGTGGAACAGAAAATTTAATAGTTGTGCCGGGGTTAAAAGGATTCGGATAGTTCTGAGCAAGTTCAAATTGAACCGGAGATATAACTTCTGCATTAACTTCATTGGAGTAGGAAAATGATCCATCAAAATCGACTTGTTTCAGTCGATAAGTATAATTGCCTGCAGAAAGATTGGCATCAACAAACTTGTAAGTTCTTGTTTCAGCGGTTGTGCCAGATCCCGGAACAAAACCAATAGTTGTAAACTCATTTCCTGCGACTGATCTCTGAACTTCGAAACCTTTGTTGTTTATTTCCGTAGCCGTTGACCAATTCAGTATTACATTACTGCCATCTACAGATGAAGTAAATGAAGTCAACTCAACCGGAACGAGCTGATCCCAAAGAGTTGATACTCTTATGCCATCAACCAAAACAGAATAAGCCTGAGCTCCCTGACGAAGAGCGATTGCGTCTATGACATCCTGTCCGCTAGTTGCAGTATTTGTTACTTCAGGTGTACCTGCCTGAACTTCACTTTGGGGAACTCCTGAACTGATTACCCAAAGTTTGCATTCATCTGCACCACCTGTATTGATAGTATATTTGACAAATACGAGATAGGTTGTATTATAACTAAAATTAGTTGTACCCATCGTTGCGGTTGATGTATTACTCATTCCAAATCTTAAATTTCCACCAACATCCTGAACATAAACTCTGGCAGCAAAAAGAGTGAATGCAGTCGGAGAAACTCTGTTGCCTATATGAATGAAATAATCTTGTGTTGCAGAAGCCGAAGCAACGTTTACAAGAAATGAATAATAAATTACATCGCCGTTTGTATTTAGTGAATCAAAACCACGATTAACATCCTCTCTTGAACCAGAACCACCCTGAACGTTAACATGATTACCAATACCTGAGGATGGATAACCAGTATAAGTTAAGCTGCCGGTTTGCACAAGAATAGTTAAACCAGTACCGCTGTGTTTTGTCCAACCGTGACCGGTTAATGAATCACCCGCCGGGTAATTAAAATCCTCAACCAATATTTGTCCAAAAGACAAACTCAGCGGAAGAATTAGAAAAGAAAGTATTAAAAGTAAATATGATTTTTTCATATTTGCCCTCCGATTAGATTTATTAATAAATTATTTATTAGAACTGGATTGATGGTTGAAAAATACAGAAAAAAAGAGGAGAATGAAAAGCGTTTACTATTCATCCTCCTGAAATAATTATGATGGGATAGAATTTAACGAAAACTTAATACTGAGTTTATTTGATGAGAAGCATTTTTCGGTTTTCAACTTTACTTTCTGTCTCGAGACGATAAAAATAAATTCCGCTGGAAAAGTTTTCTCCGTTGAATTCTGATTCATATAATTTTCCAGCTTCGGCTGTACCGTTGAACAGTACTGCTACTTCATTGCCAAGAACATCATAAATAATAAGTTTCGCTGATTGAGTTTCTGCTAATGCAAATTTTATTGTTGTAGTAGGATTAAACGGATTTGGATAATTCTGTTCAAGCACAAATCCACCCGGAATACTTCCCGCATCAACTTCAATTACTTTCGAATACTCAAACTTACCGTCAGTGTCAATCTGCTTTAAGCGATAAGAATATTTTCCCCCATAAACACTGTTGTCAACAAAAGAATAATCCTTTGGTGAATTTGAATTACCGTGTCCTTCAACGAAGCTTATCTTTTCGAATTGCGGATTCTGGATTTCGGATTTCGGATTTTCGGAGCGTTCGATCTCAAATCCGTAGTTGCTGACTTCAGTCTCAGTTCTCCAATTAAGCTGAACACCACCACTCTTCAAAACTTTGGCAGTGAAAGAAGATAGTTCGACGGGGAGAGCACCATCAAAAATATTTAATGCATCACCTCTTCCATAACCAAACACATTATCATAACCTCCTGATCCAAGATCAACAGGCCAATCATATAACAATTGTTTTACCTCATTTGCAGTTTGTGAGAGATCAAAGCTCCAGGCTTGTGCAAGAATAGCGACTATATGCGGCGCTGATGCAGAAGTACCATAAAATGGTGAAGGAAAACCACCTGCTCCAGTTATAGTTACTCCATTTACACCAACGACTTTAGGAGTCTGTCTTGATTCTGCAACTGGATACGCAATAGTGGATGGGCCTTGTGATGAAAAAAATTCAATTGTGCCTGGTGTATTCCATCTAACAGCACCTACTGATACAACACTATTAACAGCTGGATGACCAAAGATTGCATCCTGTGCTTTTATATTATTTGAATAGTTAGTTGGTGCATAAATAAAAACCTCAAGATTAACCGGGCTACCAGAATACTGATTTACAATGATTGCATAATTATAAGAAGTTGGACCTCCAACTGGTCGAGTATAAATAATGTGTTCTAAAGGGTCCTGTGTCCCCGATTGTACATTTTCACTAAATGCAACGGTTGTTGAAGTTCCTAAATTATAAAGATACAAATCATAATCGTTTCCCGACCCACCGTATGGATCATCCCATTGAAGAATAATTATTGCCTGTTGACCAACTGATAAAGGTAAATAAAGATAATAACCAGATGTTCCCCCTTCACTAAAATCATGTTGAGTTGAAGATGGAATAGGATAATAACCTCCCTGATAATGTGAATCTCCTGAATTACCCGCGGATGAAACATAAATGATATCATTTGCATTTATGACTGAATTTATGTGGGATGCAACTATCCCATCTTCATAGAATGGTTCTAATAACCAACCGATATCATCACAGATAATATCACACCCCGCTGTTATGAGATCATCAATAGCAGAATTGAAAGCTACAGTATTCCCTCCTAAGTCGTGGAAAAACAATTCAGCACCCGGTACCATATCGTGCACGATTTCAAGCATAGCTGTACCTTCATCCCCGCCATAAGTATTACTCAACACTGTTAATCCCAAACCATCAAGTGGTAAGTCACCACTTGCCTGAGCAGTCGCCCGGGTATCAACACCATCAGAGATGATTCCCACTTTTACTCCGGTTCCATTCTCACCATAAGTTGTCCGAACATTTGAAGTGCGGTGAACAGCATCACCTTCTGTATTTACCGATCCAGTTCTTCTAATCGGGGGCATAACGGTTCGTATAATTCTCACTGCATCCATTGAAGCTAAAGATTCGAGGTTTTTTACTTTTACCCAGGCTACAGCCAAATTATTTTTCTCATCCCTGTCAGTAATTTCTTCAGAAAAACTATTAACTATTGAGGTTGAATTGCCAGGATTCAAATAAACATAAACATATACAACCCCTTCACTGATTCTGTCATCAAAATTATTAGCTTGTTCGAATGGTTTAAACTGCTTTAAAGTTATCATCGTTTTAGAGTGGTTTTCAATAGAAGTGGCTTCGGGTAAAAATTCAGATTTGAGAAGCTGCAACAAATCAGTTGAAAGCTTTTTCTCTGAGTTATTCAGATTTGATTTAAGATATTGTAACCTATTAAACTCAATATCTGATTCTAAATTGATGATAATGTTTTTGCTCGAATCATCTAGTAATCCTGTCTGATGGTTTAAATCTACCTGGGCAAAAGAATTAATAATTAAGACATTTATAAAAATGAAGATTAGTATATATCGCTTCATAAATTAATTCCCAAATTGTGTATAATTGTTTTATTTATCAATTAAAAAACCAGAAATTCAATTCATTTATACAAAAAAGAACTAATCTGTTAACACTCTCGTTTAAATAATTACATAAATTAGATACACAAAAACGTATTTTTTCTAACTGAGCAATTATGAAAAAAATAGTCATAACCGGCGCAACAGGTTCAATCGGGAGAAATCTTGCACAGCAATTATTAGCAAGAGGTGATGAAGTTATTGTCTTCACCCGAAAATCTAAAACACCTATCTTAAAATTATCAGGTAAAATCAAAATTATCAAATGGAATTACGAATCCATCGCTGCGTGGTTGCATGAATTAGAGGACGTGGATGTTATAGTTCATCTTGCAGGTGCAAATCTTGTTGCAAAGAGATGGAATGATGAATATAAAAAACTTGCATACGACAGTAGAATCATCAGCACAAGAAATTTAGTTGAAGCAATAAAATTACTCGAGAAAAAACCGAAAGCTTTCATTTGTTCGTCTGCAGTTGGAATTTACGGCAACCGTTATGATGAAGTGCTTGATGAAAACAGTTTAACTGGAAATGATTTTATGGCTGCAATTTGTAAAGACTGGGAGAAAGAAGCTGCAAAGGTTGAACAACATGGTGTAAGAAGAGTTTCGGTCAGAACCGGTTTAGTGATGATGAAAGATGATGGTGTTCTAAAAAAAATGTTACTGCCGTTCAAACTATTTATTGGAGGTCCGCTTGGAAACGGCAGACAATGGTTTCCGTGGATACATATTAATGACATTGTTGGTATTTATATTCATGCAATTGATAATGTAAGTGTTTCTGGTGCTATCAATGGAGCTTCACCGGGGATAGTAACAATGAAAGAATTTGCAAAAACTCTTGGCAAAGTACTAAAGAGACCATCTTTCTTCTCTGTTCCAAAATTTGTAATGAAGATTGCAACAGGTGAGATAGCTGATTATGCAGTGATGAGCCAGAGAACATCCGCAAATAAAATTCTGAAGCTGGGTTATAATTTTAAGTTTGAGAATTTAGAGACAGCTTTGAGGGATTTGCTGAAGTAATAAGAAAGAGACGCAAATGAATGCGTCTCTATAACTTTAATTTTAATACCTGTAATAATCAGGCTTATAAGGACCTTCAACAGGAACACCAATATATTCAGCCTGATCTGGTCTCAGAACGTCAAGCTCGGCGCCGACTTTTGCCAGATGCAAACGTGCAACCATTTCATCAAGATGTTTCGGTAAAGTATAAACTTTATTTTCATACTTATCATGATGATTCCAGAGTTCAATCTGTGCAAGAA
>JACAFA010000158.1 GCA_013388525.1 Ignavibacteriaceae bacterium
ATTACAGGATGAAGTGAAACGGGTTCGTTAAAGCCAAGTTCCCTGGCTTTTACAATTTTTCTTTTTGTGTCCCGGGAATGCTTTTTATGTTTTTTGATGTAGTAATAGAAGAGTAAAGCGATGAAAGCAATTACTACTAAATAAGTGGCTATGTTTTCAATAATTACTTCCATCGCTCCTATGAAATTTAATACCTCGAAAATTTACTTAATTCTTAAAACAACTCCAGTAGTTGCATTAATTCTTATTTCCGAATCCTGTCCGGCACTTCGAATGAAAAATCTGTACTCCCATCTGTTATCACTTTCATCTATTTCCAATTTCCAGAGTTGAACGTTACCACTCTTTGCATTAAGTGCAATAGATTTTGCAGAAGAGTATTTTATCAGATTCATTCCGGGATCAACTTCATAATCAAATGAAGGTGAAGTTCCTTTCATTTCAACCATTGTGCCATCATCAACACGATATTTTATTTTTAATTCGCCGCCTGAAGTGGTAATCATATAAACTTCATAGACTTTTACGCCATTATGGGTTGTCAATTCTGTCTTTGTAACTGTGCCAGGGTTCGTCTGCTGAGCTTTTTGAACTGCCTGAGTTTCAGTAATGGGTGAGTTATTATTTGAGCTGTTCACATCATCGGAACAAGCAATGGTTAGACTTAAGCAAAGGATTAATCCCAGAAGAAAAAAAGATTTATATAACATTTTGTACTCCTATTAGATTGTTGTTGTTAGTTACTAATCATATCATATAGTATCAGTAATTAAATTTTGGTGACATTCACTTCGGATAACAAAAATAGAAAAGGTAAAAAAATGCCCTTCCGGCACAAGTCCAGAAGGGCAGGGAGGGCGTTACTTTATGAAATTACTTTGGAAATATTTTACTTTATTAAAATGTTTCCACCTTAATGCTAACGAAGGAGGATCATTTTCTTTGTTTCTATAAAACTTCCTGCTTGTAACTTGTAAAAGTATGTTCCGCTTGATAGATCAGCAGCATTAAAATCAACTTCGTACGTTCCCGGTTGTTTTACTTCATTTAATAAAGTAGCCACTTTATTACCAAGAATGTCATAAACTTTTAAAGTTACAAATGACGAATGACCAATGACAAATGACAGTTTCGTCGTGGGATTGAATGGGTTGGGATAATTCTGATTTAATATAAAATCTGTTGGAAGATTTTTTATTTCATCCTGGTTTGTAACACTAGTTTCAACTGTTAACACCGCAACACCTCTGCTTGCACAGCTTATCCAGAGTTCATATCCATTTTGAATATTCTTTACTTCAATATCATAAATCTGTGCGTGAGGAAGTCCACCGGTTTGCTGCTGAGGAAAAATGCCAAAGTTTGTTCCGTCAAACCAGCATAAGCCATAAGTTGAAGTTGTTGTACTTTGAAAATTTGCAAACCATAATTTTCCGTCAGGTGTAACTAATAGCGGTGAAATATTATCGCCGGGAATTTGTGAATTTGACGGAGAATAAAATTGGTATGTGCCTGTTTCAGCATTGAGTTTAAAGAGTCCTTTGTTGCTTCCAACCCAAGCAATTCCATTCAAATCAGCTGCAACTGTGGTCAGAAGATCACTTTGCGGATCAAGTTCTGGAAAATCTGTGTTATATCGTGTGAAGTTGTACGAGCCGTCTGTACGTAATGCCTGAAATCCGGAACTTGCCCAAATTGTTCCCGGTCTTGTTGGGTCTTTTGCTATTTTATATCCCCAGCCATCGAATGGGACAGAAGTCCAGGAGTTGGTTGCATCATTATAGTATTTAAGATTGTAGTATTCACCGAGGCTCCATAACCTGTTTTGTGAATCTTCAACAACACCTTCAGAGCGATCATTAGGATAATTAAGCGAAGTATAAATACTTCCATTCCATGCATGTAAATAATTGAACATTGGATTAAGAACAACAGTGCCATTTGAAGGACGATAGTAAATGACTTCAGTATTGTCAGTGGGAAATGGGAATGCATAACCAAGTCCATAAGTGTATTGATTGAAACCAATCCATCTTGTTCCATCAAACTTTTGAAACCCGCCAACACCCGGACCTGCATTTCCTGTCATCCAAACATTTCCCTGGTCATCAATTGAAATATCTTCAACCCAATAACTTATCTGAGAAGAATTTGTGATTCGATATCTCTGCCAGGTGCCACTTTGTGCATTACGTTTTGCTGCACCTCCGACACCGGTTGCCCAAATATTTCCATTAACATCAATATCAATTCCATATGTATAGGCTCCGTCCTTCCAGGCGCCTTTGCTAATCCACGAAGTGCCGTTAAAGTGCCACACAACACTATTGCCATCAACTAGTAATACTTCTCCATTTCCAAAAGCTTTGAATGCCCAAATGTCGTAAATAACAGATGATACAGGAGGCTGTGATGGAGTAATCCATTGCCCGCTTTGCGTTTTATACTCGAGAAAGTAAAATGGAGCGATGGAGTTGAATCGGATCATCCACAAATTGTTTTGTGCATCAACACAATTTTGACCCGGTGTTTTGACAAGTTCGCCCGGATTATAATTAAAAGTATATGTTGTAAACAGTTGGGTATTACTATCAAAGGCAATTACATTACCTGATGCAGAAATCCATACAGTATATCCTCCGCCTTGCATTTCCTGGATTGAAACATTATCACAGTATGCAACTGTACTTGGCCAATTGTTGGCCGTGCTGCCGTAACCCCAATAGTGCCATACATTTGTAGAAGGATTGTAATGTACAAGTCCGCCGTTTCCAAAAATTACTGATACAACTGCCATCCATAATGATCCGTCGGGAGCTATTGCAATTTCACGAGTTCGTCCCCCAGGATGTAGTGAGTTACCAGCTCCAAAAAATTGTAATGAACTCCCACCAACTGAAGGATTAAATTTAAGGAGACCACGCCCATGAGCCATCCATAAAATTCCATTCGCATATTCTTCAATATCACTTATTCGTGATGAACCAACATCGTTGATGTTTCCGATTACAGGATAATCGACATTGGAATAATTTATCCATCTGTTTTCTGCTTGAATTAATTTTGCAAATCCACCTTCCTCCCAGCTGGGTGTGTAAGCAGCAATATATGGATCACCGTCGTGATCAATCCAGATAGCTTCAACATAATCGCCTTGTATTCCTGTGTTGCCCGTTGTATAGTAACGCCATGAGTATTGCTGAGGTAGTATTATACCAAATGCTGCAGATATTAAGAGAATTAGTAAAAAGGCTGAATTTTTCACGAGTTTTTCCCTTATATTAAAATTAATAGTTGATAAAGCTTAGTGACTATAAAACAAAAATAGTGACAAAGAAATCGGATAATTTTTATCAATACTTTAATCCAATTGATGCTCTAATTCTGATCTTTACTCGAATTCCTTTAAAGAAAAAATTGCCCGCCAATGGTGTATTGGCGGGCTTGTTAAATTCTTACTTGAGCAGTATCATCTTTTTAACTTCACGGAAGTTATCAGTCTGTATTGAGTAGAAGTAGGCACCGCTCGATAGATCAGCAGCATTAAAATTAACTTCATACATTCCCGGTTGCTTTACTTCATTTAATAAGGTAGCTACTTCTGAACCAACTATGTTGTAAACTTTTATTATCGTATTACTTCGTTC
>JACAFA010000167.1 GCA_013388525.1 Ignavibacteriaceae bacterium
GCGAAACCCACAATCGCAAAGTTGCTTCTGTATGCACCCTGCACGAATACACTTAGATTTTTTCCATCTTTAATGAAAGGAATTGAAAATAACCAGATTAAAAAGAAGCTAACCAGAGTTGCAGCATAGATATAAATAATCTGATTGAATTCTATCGCTTCGCTTAAATCTATTTCAGCAATATTGATGAACACAAGTGCGGGTAGTGAAACCGAGTAAACAAATTTTGAGGTTACATCCACAAAGTTTTCATTAATGACACCAATTCTTTTTACAAAGTAGCCAAGCGCAACCAGCAGAAAAACCGGTGCAACAACATTTCCTGTAAAGATGATATTCTCAATCATAAAAATTTAGTTATACATTGCTTATATTTCGAAAAACATTTGGGCATTTAATAAATGAAGCATCCAGTAGAAGAATTATTTGACGATAAAATTATTGTTAGAAAAATTAAAGTAAAATTACCAAAACTATTTCAAATAGCTGAATTGGAAAGTCAAAGAGCAGGAAAAACAGGAATGGAAGTTGGCTCGTTGAGAGAACGAGTATTAATTGCATTGTTCATCCATAAATTTGGAGAGCAAAATGTAAACACTGAAATTCCAATCACGGAAACTGAAACTGATGTGATCATTAAAGGATATCCACTATCAATTAAAACTAAGACTGGTAAAAGTCTTTCAGGAATTAAATCTATTTGGACTGTAGATCACAAAAGTGTTTTGAGTTATATAAATAATTATAAACCTAAAATGGGAATAATATTAACTCAGATTGTATGGGATGAAGAAGGTGGATTGTATTTTTTCCCATTAGAAGTTCAACAAAAAGTTTTTAATGAGCTTGGTAAAAACTATTACTTTAATATTCCAAAAATTGGGACTAATCCAAGAGGAGTAGAATTTTCGGCAAAGGCAATGTCTGTGATGATTGAAGATAAACGAACAAGATTCGTAAAAGTAAATTGGACTAAAACGGAAATAAGTTATAATCCTTTCCAAAGGTGGGTAGAACTATGGGCGCAGGAGTAAATATTAAAACAAAGGGAACAGTTACATCAAAATTTGGAACTTCAGGAAGAATAAACCATGATTCTTCTTCCTTTTACAATAGTAGATTGTATGAAGAAGTACAAACTGAGTTAAAAGAAAAGTATGTTGAAAGCATAATTGATGCGAAATTGATCAATCAGATTTATTGTAAATCCAGTGAAGTTATGGATGAGCTACCAAATAATAGTGTCCATTTGCTGATTACTTCTCCTCCTTATAATGTAACGAAAGAATATGATAAGAATTTATCGCTTAGTGAATACCTGAATTTATTAAATCGGGTTTGGAAAGAATCTTTCAGAGTTTTGGTACCTGGTGGAAGAGTTTGTATAAATGTAGCAAATCTCGGAAGAAAACCTTACTTACCCCTACACAGTTATATTATCGAATCAATGCTGGAAATTGGTTTCTTGATGCGAGGTGAGATTATCTGGGATAAAGGTTCAAGTTCAAGTGCTTCAACTGCCTGGGGAAGTTGGCTTTCTGCTGCCAATCCTGTGCTTAGGGATATTCACGAGTATATATTAATTTTTTCAAAAGGCAATTTCACTCTCCCTAGTAGAGATAAAAAAAGCTCTCTTTCAAAAAAAGAATTTTTAGAGTACACTAAAAGTATCTGGAAATTTCCGGCTGCCTCGGCTAAAAGGATAGGCCATCCAGCACCTTTTCCGGAAGAATTACCAGCGAGATTAATTAAACTTTATTCTTTCGAAGAGGATGTTGTTTTAGATCCATTTGTTGGTAGTGGTACAACTTGCATTGCTGCTTTAAAACTGAAAAGAAATTTTGTAGGATATGACATAAAAGAGGAATATGTAAAGCTTGCAAACAAAAAATTGGATGAATTAAAAAGTCAAGGAAACTTATTTAAGTGATTTAAGTTAAGAAGTTGTTCTGTTGAACCTTTGCAAGCAACCTTCAAGGTCTTCAGGAGCGACCTTGAAGGTTGGGTTTAACTGCAATTCCTTCATACATATAGCCGACAATCTTCGGATCTCTTTTCATATAGTAATTTTTTAAATCAATTATTTTTAATCCGGAATTCGTAATTAGCTTTTTTATATCTCTGTTAAGATTACATCCATCAGCCCAGATATTTTGAATTGGATTTAAACGATGCTGCCACTTTTGTGTTTTTGGATTATCTGCCAGACCGTGTTCAAGAAAATAATACTTTCCACCGGGTTTCAGAACTCGATATATTTCTTTCAGAGCTGAGTTAATATTTTTTATGCTGCACAATGTGTAAGTGCTTACGATTGCACGAATACTATCATCAGGAAAGGGGAGTGACTCGCTGCTATGATTTATTAATTCGATTTCGAATCTGCCATTAGTTATTTTTTTCTGTGCCTGCTGAAGCATTCCTCCGTTAGCATCAACGCCTATTATTTTTTTTATGTTGGGAGGATAAAACCTCAGATTGATACCGGTCCCAAATCCAATTTCAAGAATTTCTTCTTCGGTTATTTTGTTGAGGATACTTTTTCTTCCTTCGTTAATCTTTGGCGAATCCATTGAGTAGTCATAAAAGAAAGGAATTATTACGTTTGAGTAAAATCCCATCAGGATAATCTCTCAATCTTCTTTTTGAATTCTATTGGAACAGCTGCAGCTATTCTTTTTTCATAATTGAAGAAAACGATTCCTGTTTTGGCGACTGCAATTTCCTTTGTTGAATTTTTATTTTTCAGACGGTATACGAAATCACATCCTATCGCTGTAAAATCATTCACCGCAACTTCAACAATAAGTTCGTCACCATAAAAACCTTCCGACTTATATTGAACTCCGGCATCTATCATAATTATTCCTGAACCATCCACGTTGAACTCAGAGTAGCCGAGATGTTTGAGAAATCTCACTCTTGCTTCGTGAATTATTGAAAGCAAGGAATCATTTCCGAGATGCCCGCCATAGTTAATGTCTGTTATTCTGATTGGAATCTCAGTTCTGAAAATGAATTTATCTGGTATCTCAATTTTTATTCTTGGCATTAAAATCTCTAATCTTGTGCGTTTTTGAGACTAAAATTAAACAATATTTTATTGACCTGAATAATCCTTTTCAAGACAAACTCGATTAAACCAGGAAGTGGATTGAATTGTCTAAACATTTAGATTAAGTTTCATTCATTAAAACAGGAGTTTATCATGAAGATTACATCAACACTATTCTTTGCAGGAATTTTATCATCGCTTCTATTGATTGGTTGTCAGTCCGAACCCAATGCTCCTAACCAGAATTTATTGAATGACCAGGCAAGCTTTAATACGGTTGATAACGATTTGGCTTTGATGAAAGATGGCGGGATGCGATTGGATAGCGCTGCTGGAGTGTTTTCAATCGGTTGGAATGAAATGTTCAGACCTTTTATGGACAGTGCTGAGGTTAAAGGGATGTCATTCGCAGTAGCTTTTGGAGAAAGAAATACGGATCTCCCTCACTTTAAAAAGTTTGGTTTAGATATGGGCGATGTGTTCATCAATTATACCGGGAATCATATTGAAATGCATAAAAGATTTCATGAGAGAAGAGGGACAGCTTACAGTTTATTTAAACGACCATTCGGGCATTCAGAAAATCTTCTTGAATACATTCCAAATACTGAATATCAGTTTGAAGTAACCGGTTCAGAA
Organism: Ignavibacteriaceae bacterium; assembly: GCA_013388525.1. The sequence continues at coordinate 3,695 of JACAFA010000167.1, forward strand.
TTTTTTGCTCCGATTACTATTACGCTAACTTCCCCGAATGCTCTTATGGATATTACCAGCCCTGCTAATGGTCAGGTGATTGATCCGACTCAGGATCTTACAATTAACTGGGAAGGCGGGAAGGAAGGAAAAGTCGGTGTCAGATTAATGCCTCATCTCAGACCTCACAGAGGTCCTGGAGGTGGTCCAGGAGGAATGGGTGAAAATCATCCGCCTTTTGATAGAATAATTTTTGTAATATTGGAAACAAACACAGGCATTTATACATTCTCTGCAGAACAAATCCAGAGAATTCTTAATGGAATTCCAGCTAACGGATTAATGGCAGAAGTTTCACAAATGGATTTTGGTGAAGTTGAACACGAAAATGGAACATTGCACACAGCTATGAAAAATGGCAGCAGTGTGATGATGAGAATTCAGCAATAAAAGAATAATAAATTTTTTATGAAGCCGCTCTTAGTAGCGGCTTTTTTATTTGAAAATCATCTCTTAACTATTACACCAATACCAGATTTTTATCTATTTTTGAAAGAACATTTTTGAGTCACAACTTATGTCATTTGAGAAAGAAACAGATCAGTTGGTTTACCAGCTTTACGGATTGACGGAAGAGGAAATCAGAATTATTGAGGGTGGAGTAATATAACCCTCTAGTAAAAACACAAATACAATAAATTGGAGACTAACAATGAAAACTCTAAATATATTTCTTATTGCGATTTTAATTTTAATTCTTGCGTGTTCAACCTCTCAAGAACTCACCTATCGTCCAGTAGATTCAAAAGAGCTTTGGAATATTAGAATTGAGAAAGGCAGTGTCTCTGGCCAATTTGAAGTCTATATAAATGATGAAATGGTCTTTGAAGAAACTCCGGATATGTTTAATGATCGCATTGATGAAAAAACAACTTATAAAGATTATCCTGTTAGATTAATGGTAAATAAAGAAAAAGACTTTTGGGGTAGTGAAGAGTACAATTTATTACTCTTTATAAATAATGAGCTCGTTACTCAAATGAAATACTAAATTCAATTGTCTACAATCGCAAAAAAAATTTTATAGGGAAAATGAATCGATGGAAATTATTAATGGTGTGTTCGCAATATTTGGTTTAATTATCGGATGGCTAATAACATATATTAAGTTCAAAATTGAACGTAAAGATAAATTCAGAATGGCAGCTATCGAAAAGCGTTTGGAAGCCCATCAAAAAGCTTATGCGCTTTGCTCTAAATTTTGGGTAGTTGTTGACACAAATAGTCGGGATGAAATTACAGCTATCATTAAAGAGAGTCGGGAATTTATGTCAAATTATTCTCTATATCTTGAGAGTGGAACAAGAAAGAAAATGATTGAAGTCATTGGATTTTTCAATGCTTATTGTCCAAGAGAAGAATTTCTTTCAAAATTTAGTCCAAGTAAAAGAGCAGAAGCACTAAATACTTATATAAAAGAGGAAAAAAGGCTTAATGAATTGTCAAGATTGATACAAGAAGAAGTAGCACTTGAACCAATTTTGCTAAATGAAAAAGTCAAATCAGCACAGGAAATAGAATGAAAAAGAAATCACCTTTTACAGAATTATTAAAAGATGAAAAATTAACAAAGGATTCATACCTTTTTAATATTGAACACTCGCGAGTTTCAGAAGAAGTCGTGTTCCTAAAATTTGAAGTTTTTAATTACCAAAAGAAATCAATATTCAAGTTCAAAATTCAAATTGCTTTAAATGATAATCTAAAGAGTATTGAAATCGGTAAATCTCGGAATCAAGTTGGCTTAGTAAACTTGACTGGTAAAAACTTATATCAAATATTTAAAGGTGGTTTTAGTACCGCAATTGAAGAAGGTAGGATCCCATTTTTCCCTGGGTAATCAAAACAGAAAGCGACAAAAACTACCTCACCCGCAAATGCGAAACCCTCGATAAACAAATAGACCAGCTTGTTTACCAGCTTTACAACTTAACGGAAGAAGAGATAAAAATTGTGGAAGGAGAATGAAAAATTTGTATTTAACCTTAGTAACCCAAGTTGACATCCGAATATTAACCTTATTAGCTTATTTGATTTTAACCGATTGATTAAATGCTATAAGGTAATAAGGTAAAATGTATCTCTGTTATTTTTGTTACTAAGGTTTATAAAATGCGAAGAGCCAAAACTGAAGGTGATAATAATTATTTGCGACGTAAATGCAAAACCTTCGATAAGCAGATATATGAGCTTGTTTACTAGCTTTACGGCTTTACAGAAGAAGAGATAAAGAATGTGGAAGGGAGCAATTAATTTACCACTCTAATCTGCTCTTAAACCTCAAGAACTTCTGTTTATTCACATTTTCTATCCGACTCTTATTTTAGTCTTATGACTACTATTTTAGTCACACAAATAAAAGTAAGTGATACTAAAATGAAATAATATTTAATGTGTGAAAATATTTGCTCACCCCAGCTTGTTCTTAAACCTCAGGGAACCGAAAATAAAATCGCAACACCCATCAGTAAAAGAAGTAATACATTAAACAGTCTTCTTATAATTCCAGATTGCTAATACATTAAACGCAATTGCAAACAAAATAATTATTCCAAGATAATTTATAATATCAGTAAAGCCGCTTCCTTTCAGTACAATCATTCTCATAAC
>JACAFA010000172.1 GCA_013388525.1 Ignavibacteriaceae bacterium
GACGTTTGGCATTTCTGAATTTATTCTGTCAACAACTTCTCTCCAGAATTCATTCGGCATTAGCTGATTGAATTGCTCGAGAGTCATTGAATAATCTGTTCGTGAAGGAATTGCCCCACCAGAACCGGGAGCCGGGAACCACAACCTTTGATAATGTTTTTTTGCAAGTGTCATCGCTGCATCAAAACGTATGATCGGAGTTTTTCTTGCAACGTGCATAATTGTCTGAATAAGAGATTCGCGCACTTCGGGATTCAGCAGATTTAGCTGAGCAGTATCATTCCACGGCATATTTGTTCCGTCATTGCCGTGATAAATATATCTTATAGAACCGGTGTATCTGTCTCTTCTCTGAAAAACAACCGCTGCATCTTTTCGCGTGTAATATTGATCTTCAATTCTTATTTCAACTCTGTCATCTTCAGAAAGATTCGGACCATTAAAAGTGTAATTCGGATAGGGAGGTTCATTCCTTTGAAGAAAGTAATCAGGTTTTTCAATTACCCATTTAGAATAAATTCCCATATGATTCGGAACCATATCACTCGCCAGTCTTATACCGCGAACCCACGCACGATCTTTCAGATTTTGAAATGCCCATTCGCCGCCAAGTTCTTCTGCAATCACATAATCATAAAGTGAATATGCAGATGAAACCGCACTGATGTTTCCTGTTAGATGTTTTATCTTTTGCGAAGCAGGACTTCTTTCCCAGATCCCAATCAGCCAGAGAGCATTAAAATTCCATCTTGCAAGCTGATCAAGTTCTTCATCAGGAATCTGGTCGAGGTGTTTTATTTCCCTTTTATATTTAACGGAAAGCTGATGCATCCACACGTAAACATTTTTTGCAATCATCACAACTTCAGGTATCCACTGGACATCTTCAGTAAATTTTTCGTACTCAAGATAAAATCGTCGTTCATCTTCTGAAAGCTTTTTCTCTGCTGTAAGTTTCTCTCTTATCAATCTCAATTTTTCTAAATCTTCATCATAAGTTGGAACAGGAGGAGTTCCTTTTTCACCGCCGCCGTGAGGAACAAATAATTTGTAATCCTCTCTAATCAGATCAACTCCGCGGAGAAGTCTGTTCAGAATATCATCACCAAGATAAGCGCCATATTCTGCGCGGATAAACTCAAGCTGTTTTTCCAGGTCAAATGGATTTGCTGAAATTGGTTTTCGTAAAAGTTTGAAAAGTGGAAGTCCGCCTAAACGGGTTGGTATTTCACTATCAAAAAAAGTTTCCGTCTTTTCGATCAGCTGTTTGTAATTTGTTTTTGCCGCAAGATTATCATCAGCATAAAGCTCTCTCAGGTTTGAAGCAGCAGGGTTGGTGTTCTCAAGATGAAGAAGAATTATTTCTTCGAGAATTATCTCTTTGTTTGATTTACCGGAAGTATTTCTTCTCAAATATTCTTCTGCAGTCAAAACATTATTATAAACTGAAAGGGGAGGGAATTCTTCAATAAATGCAAGAAGAGTTTTCTCAAGTCCGTTTTCACTTATTTCATTCTTAAGATGACTTATCGCTTTGGCGAAGACACCAGGATTATCGGTTTCCTCATATTTTCTTATTAGAAGATGAAAAATTTCGTGAAGCAATCCGAGCGCATTTATTTGTCCGGCTGTTACGAATTGATCTGCATTCCCTTCTTCTTTTCTTTTTGAATTTATTCTTTCAGAAAGGATACGAGCTTGTTGGTAATCTGCAAGAATTACTTTGCCGGTTACAGAGAAAAGCGATTGCTCAATCTTGTATTTTTCTCTTGCTGCTCTTGATACGTGAAAATCGAATTTTATCATTTTATTAAACTGAAAATTTACAGTTGAAATATCCGTCTGACTTAAAGTCAAACGAAACATGCTGGAATAGTCGGAGATTTGTGTGCAAATATACTAAAATGTTGAATCCCACGTCATTCCTCCGTAATAACACCCTTCCGAACTTGTTTCGGGAGATGTCACGAAGTGACAGAGGGATTTATTCATAGTAATTTCGATACAATTAATTATTTCCAGCCCAAGATTTATCTTGATTTCAACTCAGTTCAGGTGCATTTTTACTTAGTGATTAAGTTTGTTTATGGGGTTAAATAAAATTGAATAAAAAAGTTTTTCTATGTGCAGCATTTTGTTTGCTTATTTTTTTTCTTGTACGCTGCGATTCTACAGAACCGCCAATGGAAGCACACGGTTTAGTTTTAGAGCTTAAGGATGTTTCCTGCACAGAAACCTGGATTGAGCTTTCAACGATCAATCTTCAAATACCTGCTACCATTCTACTGAAACAAAATAACCAGACAAGAACTACGATCAACTTAGTTAATCCCGATACTCTTCTTTACGTTGATTCTTTATTACCAAACCAATCTTATTCATTTCAATCAATCGCTCAGCAAATCAATCAATCTGTAATAACAAGCAACGAAATTAATTTAACTACGATGGACACAACCAGTCACGACTTTACTTGGCAGACGTGGACTTTTGGAGAGTACGATGCAAGTTTTCTTTGGGATGTGGCAATAATTGATGAAAACAATATCATTGCAGTGGGTGAGATTTATATGAATGATTCTTTAGGGCAGCCAGACCCAAAACTATATAATGCAGTCAAATGGGATGGAATTCGTTGGGACACAATTAGAATTCCGTACAACTATCAAGGAACTAACTTCTATAATCCAATAAATTCTGTATTAGCTTTTGCATCAAATGATATATGGTTTTGTGGTAATGGAGTAATTCATTGGAACGGAAATAACTACGTACCAATGCCAATTCCGACTGATGTTTGGGGTCCGTATCAAATGAATAAGCTTTGGGGTAGAAGCAACAGTGAACTATGCGTTGTTGGTGATGAGGGAAATATTGCACAGTTCAATGGTAGCAACTGGACTAAGATTATAAGCGAAACAGAAACAAGAATCAATGATGTCTGGGGAATAATATCTAATGAAAGCAAAACTATACTTTACTGTCCTGTATCTTCATTCTTTGTTCAAGGAGACAAGAAGATATTAAAAGTTGTAGATGGGAAAGTAGATTCTGTTTCCTGGAACAAAGACTTTAGACTCTATTCGGCTTGGGCAGTTAATGAAAATATTTTACATGTGTGCGGCGAAGGGGCATATGTAAATAGGTTTGGTGTATGGAATGAACTAGACCTATACCCTGTAGAAACTGGTTCTGTACGAGGTAATGGTTCGAATGATATTTTTATCGTAGGAGATGCTGGAGCAATTTTCCATTTCAACGGAGTAAGCTGGAAGATGTTAAGTACACCGAATAATAAAAGTTATTCAAAGGTAACACTAAAAGGAAATTTGGTAGTAATCTGTGGATATTATCAAGGGCAGGGTTTAATTGAGATTGGTATTAGAAATTAAGTTCTATGTAACGCCGTACTCCCTCCAACCCACGTTTTGTTTTTATTGAAATCAACTCCCATCATCTTTCCTTTGCTTTGTCTGACAAGATTGTTGACAAGAATTGGTTGTTTGTCGTAAAAGTACATCATTCTAATTTCAACTTTGGCAAATTCATCTGGAGTTTCAATAAGCGGTGCGGACTCGACTTTTTCCTGCAGGATATAATTTTCAGGATCTTTTATTTCATCCAGCATTTGCTTGGTTACATCAATCTTAACTCCGAGTCCGGCAAAAGAGAAGAGAGGTTTTAAAACATAATTCTCAAGATCATTTGGGTAAGAAGTAATATCACGCAGGTAAAAACACTTCGGAACAAACTCACCTTTAAGAACAGGCAACGAGTACTTGCTAATTTTGTAAAACCAGTTTGGGTGAGGAATCCACGTAACATTCAGTTCTTCCTGCAAATCAAAGTTGAAATTCTTTTCGGTTCTGCTCAGCTCATCAAAAATTACCCGGTTGTAAATTCTTTCAATCGGGATTTCAATTCCATTCTTTTTGTAAAAGAGACCTTTGCCGTGCTTGATTACATCAGAGATACAGACTTCTCTTACTCCGAGTAGTTTTTCTGTCGCTGCAAAATCAATCCGGGTTTTTTGTTTCTCAGGTTCAATTTCCAAAAGGATAACATTTGCAGGATCAGCTTCGCCAACTATTACATCACGCAACATTTCAACATATTTTTCAGAGGTGATTCCGTTGAAATAAGTTGAATAGTTTTCTGGAATATCAAAATGGTCTCTGATTTTTCTTTCAAAGAAATACTGGTAAGCGTAAAGAGTTGGAAAGCCCTGCAGTTCAATCAACTTTGGATAAAACTCACCGGACTCATTTCTGCAGATAGCAAAATCAAAAACAAAAAATTCCGGATGATCAGTCTCTCCCGGAATATGAAGATGTAGAGGGACAGCATCCTTCATCTTCACTTTAAATTCAGCACTTGTGACTTGTTTGCAAAGCTCATCGCAGGCTTGAAGTAATTTGATTTTAAGTTCATCACTCAAAAACAGAGGTGATTCTGAAATACGAAAATCAGCTGGATACTTTAGTGAAGTATTAATATCATTCAGAAAAGCTTCATACTTTTGCTGGGTGAATTCTGAATTGAATTTTTTTCTGAGTTCTGGTATCATATTTCTCTTTTTGTTGTCATTGCGATCCCAACTTTAGTCGGGAGAAGCAATCTCCTAGTCTGAATTGTAGCTCTGAGATTACTTCGCTGCGCTCGTAAAGACAGTTAAATCTCATCGTATAAATCTTTCCAATCCTTATTTATGGAATTAATCAAATCAATTTTCTTTTGTCTTGAACCAGCTTTTATTTGCTTTTCTCGCTGGATCTCTGAATTAATATCAGCAGTTGATTCAAAATACACTAGTTTATTCACATTATATTTCTTTGTGAAGCCATCAATTAGTTTTTCTTTGTGCTCATATACTCTTCGCTTCAAATCGTTTGTTACGCCGGTGTAAATAACCGTATTATTTTTATTGGTCATTAAGTAAACAAAATATTCGTGATCCATAGATTGCTTCGCTTCGCTCGCAATGACAATAGGGTAATTACTTTACCATAACTCTGCTCAACTCATCAATCGCGTGATTCAGAAAAGAAGGAATAACAGTCTTCCTTGTTTTCTGAATTGTATCAGGTCTTTCAAGTATCTTAATCATCTCAAAGTATCTTTCTTCTCCGTATTTCTCTACTACCTGCATTTTTCTTTCATCCTGCTTGAAGTGGTAAAGCATACTATCAGGATCTGCTTCGGGATGGAATTGTGTGCCGACAATCTCATCAGAAATTCTAACAGCAGCCAAAGCTGATTGTGCATTTTCAGCGTCGTCAACAATTTCATAAGAAAGAATTTTTGCACCGAGTTCTTTTATTATTTTCTTATCTGGTTCGACTACCTGAAACTGACGGATATCAGCAGCATAAAAAGGATTTGATAATTCTTTGAGAATGTTATCAGACTTTCCTTCTTTAGTCAGTGTAAATGGCATAACTCCGAATGATTTTGAATGCCGCTTGTTAACAGTTCCAAATTTGAAAAACCTTCCCATCATCTGGAATGAATGACAGATGAAGAATAGATACTTTTTTCTTTCAGGATTATTTTGATTGTAATCCCAAATCTTTTGAATCAGATTGAAGTAATCTTTTTCCCACTGAGTTCCTTCTCCTTCGAATGGACTGCCCGGTCCACCTGAGGAAATGAATATATCGTTTTCTATTCCGGGAATGTCTCC
>JACAFA010000034.1 GCA_013388525.1 Ignavibacteriaceae bacterium
AAAATAATTTGTAGAAATGAAAATTGCACTTTGCCAGATAAACCCGATTATTGGCAATTTAGATTATAATAAAGACAAGATTATTAAAGGTTATGAGAAAGGCATAAAAGCAAAAGCCGATCTTGTAATCTTTCCTGAACTTTCGCTCGTCGGATATCCGCCTCTCGACTTAGTTGAAAAATCAGAATTCAGAAAAGCTGTTAATAAAAAGATAAATGAACTTGCTCAAATCACAACTGATGTTGGCTTATTATTCGGTGCAATCACTGAAGACGATGATCGCATTGGAACAAACATTCACAACTCCGCAGTACTTTGTTACAAAGGTAAAGTCCGGTTCATCCAGCCAAAATCTTTAATTCCAAACTATGATGTCTTTGATGAAATGAGATATTTTGAACCGGCGAAGAATGTTTTTACTCACAAGTTCAAGGGGGAGAAACTAGGCATTTCTGTTTGTGAGGATATCTGGAACGATGCTGACTATTGGTACCGAAGAAGATACAATGTTGATCCGGTTGATATCCTGAAGAAAAAAAGTGCAACTATTCTTATAAATATTTCAGCAAGTCCTTATTCTTTTGGAAAAAGAAAAGAACGTCTGGAAATGCTCTCCACACTCTGCAAACAGGATAAACTACCGCTTGCATATGTTTGTTGTGTCGGTGTTCAGACTGATCTGGTTTTTGATGGCGGAAGTATGTGTCTTGATAAAAAAGGAAAGCTCGTTCATTTAGGAAAAACTTACGAGGAAGATTTTATTTTGTTCGATACTGAAAATGATAAAGAGATAAAAGTTGAAGTTGAAAAATCATTTGAGGAAGAAGTTCTGAGTTCATTGATTTATGGTGTAAAAGAATATTTTGAAAAGATGAAATTTAAAAAAGCTGTCGTAGGTTTAAGTGGTGGACTCGATTCTGCAATGGTTACCTATATTGCAGTTGAAGCATTGGGTAAAGAGAATGTTCACGTTGTTTTAATGCCTTCAAAATATTCAAGTCGGGGAAGTGTTACAGATTCAGAGAAGTTGATAAATAATCTCGGTATTTCGTCAGATAATGTTTCTATTCAACCTGTAGTTGATGAAACTCTCGGACAGCTTAAACCCAAGTTTAAGCAGAAATTTGATAATCTTACTGAACAAAATATACAGGCAAGAATCCGTGGTGTATACTTAATGGCTTTTTCAAATAATGATAACTACTTAGTTTTAACAACAGGAAATAAATCAGAACTGGCTGTTGGTTATTGTACACTTTACGGTGATATGAGCGGAAGTCTTGCAGTAATAGCAGATGTTTATAAAAGTGATCTTTACAGGATTGCAAATTTTATCAACAGGAAAAAAGAAATAATTCCGAAAGAGATAATTCTAAAACCACCTTCAGCAGAACTCAGTCCGAACCAGAAAGACCAGGATGATCTTCCACCATACGAATTGCTGGATAAAATTCTAAAGATGTATCTTGAAGAGAACAAAGAGTTTGATGAAATCAATTCAATAATAAAAGATGAAGAAGTTGTAAAGAAAGTTTTAAGGATGGTTGACATTAATGAATTTAAGCGACGACAAGCTGCGCCGGCATTAAGAGTTTCCAGAAAAGCTTTTGGATATGGAAGGAGATATCCAATCGTGCAGGGGTGGAGAAATTAAAAGTTTATGGATAAGAACATCAAAATATATAATATCAATGATCCCGCTCAATATGATGATGAAATTGAGTATTGGCTTAAAGTTTCTCCTGAAGAAAAATTGAGTATCGCTCAAGATTTAAGAGAACAATACATTAAATTATTTAACAAACAAGAATTGTACGATGAGAGTAGAAGAGCACTTCGAAGAGTTTATAAAATTATTAAACTATCACAAAGTTAAATATCTCGTTGTTGGCGCTTATGCATTGATTTACTATACTCATCCACGAAACACTGGTGATATTGATTTTTTTATCGATGCTACACCGGATAACGCAGAAAAATTGCTGAGCGTATTAGCCGAATTTGGTTTTGAATCCCTTGACCTAAAGGTTGATGATTTTATTAAGCCTGACTCAATTATTCAACTAGGTTTAGTTCCTAACCGCATCGACATTATTACAGAGATAAGCGGTATTACTTTTAACGAGGCGTTTCAAAATAAAATCCAAGGAAAAATTGGAAAACAAGAAGTATTTTTTATATCACCTGAAGATTTACTTAAGAATAAAAAAGCTGCAAATCGAGCTAGGGATATTGCAGATGCAGAATTATTAGAAAATTATTTAAAACATAAAAAAAACCATAAAACAATTTAACAATTAAATAATACCAGCCAGATATGAAAATTGTAAACTTAATCACTTTACTAATTTTATTTACAGTCTCAAACGCATTTGCACAATTTGGAATGCCGATAGATTTGGTCAAAATAGAAACATACCAGTCCTTCGATAAAGTATATGCTAATACTGAATTTAAAATAGCAGTTAAAGCTGAAGTAGCAGATACGTGGCACATTAATTCTGATAAGCCTTATGATGAGTACCTTATTCCAACTTCATTAATTATAACAGAAAATCCTTACTTCAAATTAAATCAGACTGCTTATCCAAAACCTCACGATTATAAATTCTCTTTTTCTGCATCACCATTATCTGTTTGGGAAGGGACAGTTTATTTTGGAGCCTTGCTGAGTGTTAATGCTGATGTTCAACCGGGAATTTATTCCTTAATTGTTGAATTAGAATATCAGGCTTGCAACGATATGAGTTGTCAGGCACCAACTGCAATAGCTGATACAATC
>JACAFA010000181.1 GCA_013388525.1 Ignavibacteriaceae bacterium
AAATTATCCATCCCAAGTTAAAATGGAGTAAATATGAGTAAAATAGCAGGCTTTAAGGCTTATGACGTTCGGGGCAAAGTTCCATCAGAATTGAATTCAGAACTTGCTTACAAAATCGGAAGAGCCTTTTCAAAATTTCTTGGTGCAAAAAAAATTGTAGTTGGTTACGATATTAGAAAATCATCAGTCGAAATATCTGAAGCTTTGAAAAATGGATTGACCGACAGCGGTGTTGATGTAAATGATATTGGTCTTTGCGGAACAGAAATGGTTTATTTTTCCACTCCTCACTTTGATGCTGATGGCGGAATAATGATAACCGCAAGTCACAACCCTCCTGAATACAACGGAATGAAATTCGTTGGCAAAGGTTCAGTTCCTGTCGGATATGATTCGGGATTGAATGAAGTTGAAAAGATTATTGTAAATAATGATCTTGGTGAAATAAGCAAAGTAAAAGGTACGGTTACAAAAAAAGAAGTAATGACAGATTTCATAAATAATCTTTCAAAGTTTTACGATGCTGAAAAAATAAGTCCATTAAAAGTTGTTGTGAATGCTGGTAATGGTTGTGCAGGACTTTCACTTGATATGCTTGAACCGAAACTGCCAATAAAGATGATAAAGTTATTCAATAATCCTGATGGAAATTTTCCGAACGGTGTTCCAAATCCAATGCTGGAAGAGAATAGACTAACAACTATAGAAGCAATTAAAAAGAATAACGCTGATCTCGGAGTAGCCTGGGATGGTGACTATGACAGATGCTTCTTCTTTGACGAGAAAGGAAATTTTATCGAAGGTTATTATATAGTCGGATTGCTGGCAAAGTCAATATTGAAAAAGAATCCTGGAGAAAAAATTGTTCACGATCCTCGACTTGTTTGGAACACAGTTGAAATTGTTGAGAAGTTTGGAGGTAAGGCAGTTGTTTCCAAAAGCGGACACGCATTTATTAAACAGAAAATGAGAGAAGTGAATTCAATTTACGGTGGAGAAATGTCTGCTCATCATTATTTCAGAGATAATGCTTACAGCGACAGTGGAATGATTCCGTTCCTGCTAATTCTTCAATTGATGTCCGAAGAAAAGAAAACACTTTCTCAGTTAGTTAATGAAATGATTGCAGCATATCCTTGTTCGGGAGAAATAAATTCTACGATTGACGACCCGGCAGGAAAAATAAAAGAGATAGAAAAGAAATATTCTGATGGAATGATTGATTACCTGGACGGAGTTTCAATTGAATATCCTGATTGGAGATTTAATTTACGGATGAGCAACACAGAACCAATCTTGCGATTGAATGTTGAAAGCCGGCGGGATGAAAAGCTGATGAAGGAAAAAACTGAAGAGTTGTTAAAAATTATAAGAGGTTAATTCTTTCATTTGTCACACTGAGCTTGTCGAAGTGTGACGTTTACATCTAAAAGACTTTTGTAATGTCATCCTTCGATAAACTCAAGATGACATTTTTTTGAACTAAATCTCAACTTCAACATTAAACGGCACTTTTATCTTTTCCCACTCAAGTCGCACGATCGCAGTTTTATCTGAAGTTTTGGTAATAGTATACGCCAGCCATTCCTGCCAGCAGTTGTTTTCCTTTTCGGGAGTTACTTCAACCCGTAGTGCATCTTCAACATCGTTGTATTCAAAAGCACCCCATTGGTCAGCAACTTTGTTAAAAATTAAAGTCCAGTTTTTTTCAGTTGGTATCGCGAAGAAGCTGTAGCTGCCGGCTTTAAGTTTTTTACCGTTTATTTTAACATCTGTGCTGAAAGTAATTTTTGTGGCTTCGTTTGCACCTGCACGCCAGACCGCATCAAAAGGGACAAGATTTCCCCAGATTGTTCTGCCTTTTACACCAGGACGGCTGTACTCAATTGTAATATTGGTAAATCCAACAACCTGTTTAACTGCTGCCTTCGGGCTTATTCTAACTTCTTCTTTTTTCTGGGAGAAACTTTCAGTTGATAAAATCCCAATTAATAATAGTGTTAATAAAATCGTTTTTGAAGATAACAATTTTCCAAAGTAATTCATTCTATTTTCCTGTTTTTAATAATTCATAAAGAGAAAGATTACAGATATTTTTCAAAGTATTAACCACTAAATCAATCTCTTGCTTTGTGTTATAAAAATGTGGTGCAAATCTAATGTATCCTTCACGTAATGAGCAAACTATTTTTTTCTGGCTGAGAATGTCAAATATCTTTTGTGCATTTTCACTTTTAAAGCTAACTATCCCTGATAAATACTTTTCAGGTAGTGAAAGCAATGGTGAGTCGTATCCAATTTTCGTAAGCTCGTCTATAAAATATTTTGAGTTGCTCGTAACCTGTTTTTCTATTTCATTAAACCCGAACTCTTTGAATAATTTCATCGAAGAATTGAATGCATAAATTCCAAGATTATTCAAAGTTCCCGGCTGAAATCTTTCAGCGGTTTCTTTCGTTGTTAAATCGAAGTTGAGCAAATTCCAGGCATCTTTTACTGCAAGCCAGCCAATAGGTGCTGATTTCATTTTATCCTGCAATTCTTTTCTCACATAGATAAAAGCTAATCCCTGCAAACCTAAAAGCCATTTCTGTGTTCCGCTTGCAAGAAAATCAATATTAAATTTTTCGATATCAAGCCTGACAGCTCCCAAACCTTGTATTGCATCAACCGAAAAAATTATTCCTTTCTCCTTACAGACTTTTCCAATTTTTTCAAGATCGATTCTGTATCCGGATAAAAACTGAACGAAGCTGATTGATATTAATTTCGTCTTCGGTTGAATAGCCCCAATAACTTCTTCAGCCGTTACAATTCCATTTGTTGATTTTATGAAATCTACTTCAACACCTTTTTCTTTCAGTTGAAGGAAGGGATAAACATTAGCAGGAAATTCAACATCATTAAGAATAATTCTGTCATCCGGTTTCCAATCAATTCCCTGTGCAAGCCAGATAATTCCATTGGTTGTATTATCGAGGAAAGCAATTCTGTCACCGCTGCAATTTATAATGTCTCCAATCATCATTTTCGTTTCATCGGCAACATCTTTGAAAGCATAATAGTCATCTATCTTTTCTTCGCTTCTTTCTTTCAGAAAAGATTCTATTCTCTCTTTCACCTTTGTGGTAATTGGTCCGGTTGATGCGTGGTTGAAATAAATGATTCCTTTTTTCAAATAGGGAAAATAACTACGGGCTTTTTCGACAGTTTCAGGTTTCATCTGGTCAATCTGCTTTCTTTGATATTAGCAACAATAATAATTAAGTTTTGATAAAGAATTTTACTTTCGTTTAGCTAAAAATACCAACCATATACAAATAATAAGGCATAAAAACATGGCTTATCCTAAATCACAAAAACATAAAGAACTAACTCCCGAAGATTTGAGATGGAAATGCGATCCGGATCTACTGGAATTTGATTCAACTGAAGATCTGAAACCTATTGAAGGAATCATCGGTCAGGAAAGAGCACTTAAGGCTATCAGGCTTGGTGTAGAAATGAGAGCCCCGGGATACAATATATTTATTTGTGGAATGTCCGGTTCAGGAAAAGCAACAACTGTAAAACAAATGCTCGAAACAATCGGTGCTGACTGTCCTCCTCTCTTTGATTATGCTTATGTTAATAATTTTAAAGATCCTGACAGACCAACACTCCTGATATTTCCCAAAGGCAAAGCAAAAGTTTTTAAAAAAAATCTGACTCATGCAATCGAAATTCTTAAAAGAAAAATTCCGCAGGCACTTGAAAGTGAAGACTATCTTGAAAGAAAAAAGAAGATTGTTTCCGATTACACGCAAAAAGAACAGGAACTAATGCAGGACTTTGATGCAAAGATGAGAAAAGTTGGATTTTCTCTTGGTCAGGTTAGAATGGGAGATATTGCCCGCCCGGATATTCTGCCAATGATTAAAGATAAACCGGTTCCGGTATTTCAATTAAACGAACAGATTGAGCAAGGTAACATAACACAGGAAGAAGCACAGGAGATTATAAAAAAATACAACGATCATCAGCAGGAACTTCAGATTTTATTTAAGAAGGGATTGAAAACCAGCGAGGAGTTTCAGGAAAAGCTTCAGGCGCTGGAAAGAGGCAGCATTGTTAACGTAGTGAAAGGTATAATTGATAATCTTCAGGAAAAATATAACGAGCCAAAAGTGGTTGAATATCTTGAACAGGTAGAGAAAAATATTCTTGAAAACATTCAGGTTTTTAAAGGCGCTAAACCATTGGGAGACACAACTCCCGAAGGTTATATAATCGATTACTTCAAAGAGTATAATGTGAATATTATTCTTGATAACTCAGAAACAAAAGAATGCCCTATTATAATCGAAACGTCGCCAACATACTCAAATCTGTTCGGAGCTATAGAAAGAATCAGTGATGGAAGAGGAAGTTTCTTCAGTGATTTTACTAATATAAAAGCAGGCTCACTGCTCAGAGCAAACGGCGGTTACATTGTACTTAACGTAATGCATTTATTCGAAGAACCGGGCGTATGGAAAACTTTGAAGCGGGTTTTAACTTACAACAAGCTTGAGTTTCAGGATTCTCCAACAATTTTTCAGTTATCAACTTCAACACTTAAACCAGAGCCAATTGAAATTAATGTAAAAGTAATTCTGATAGGAAGCCAGTATATCTACGCTTTGCTTTCTGAGTACGAATATGATTTCAAAAAGATGTTCAAAATAAAAGCTGACTTCGATTATGAAATAAAACGTTCAGATAAAGTCCTGATGGAATATGCCAGAGTAATAAAAAAATTAATTAAAGAAGAAAAACTTAAAGAGTTTGACAAGTCAGCAATCGCTTATCTGATGGAACTCGCTGCTATGTTTGCAGGGCAGAAAAACAAATTAACAACACGTTTTTCCAAAATTGCCGATCTAGCACGCGAAGCGAATTTCTGGGCAACTGACGACGGCTTTGATATCGTAACTGCTGAACACATAAAAAAAGCATATAAGAACGCAGTGAACAGGCATGGAATGCTGGAATCAAAAATATCCGAGATGTATGAAGATGGAACTTTCCTTATGGATACAACCGGTGAAAGAGTTGGACAAATAAACGGGCTTGCAGTTTATGAAGCAGATTTTTATGCATTCGGAAGACCAACAAGAATAACAGCAACAGTTTCACTTGGCAGCGGAAATATCATCAATGTTGAACGCGAAGCAGGAATGAGCGGAAGACATTATAACAAAGGTGTTCTGATAATTTCAGGATATTTCAAAGAAACTTTTGGTCAGGACATTCCTCTCGCTTTCAATGTGAATCTCGTATTCGAACAGTCTTATGGAACAGTTGATGGAGACAGCGCTTCGTGTGCAGAGATTTATGCTTTGCTCTCAACTCTTTCCGGTTTACCGATTAAGCAAGGCATAGCCGTAACAGGCTCATTAAACCAGAAAGGTGATGTTCAACCGATCGGTGGTGTGAATGAAAAAATTAAAGGTTTCTTCGATGTCTGTAAGCAAAACGGATTGACCGGAAAACAAGGCGTAGTTATCCCTGCTCAAAATGTAAAAGAACTTATGCTTAGTGAGGATGTAATTGAAGCAGTCATTAACAAACAATTCCACATTTATCCTATAACAAGAATTGAAGAAGGAATAGAAATTTTAACCGGTATTAAGGCTGGCAGGAAAACTTCCAGGGGTTATGAAAAAAACTCCGTCTTTTACCTTGTAGAACAAAAGCTGAAAGAGATGTACAAAAGATCTCGTGCAATCAAAAATGAAAACTCCAAATCAGTCAGCAAAAAGAGAAAGAAGTAAATAGTTTGAATAATAAATCAAGGAAGACAAAAATACTTGCAACACTTGGTCCAAAAAGTTCCGACGTTGAAAACATTAAGCAATTGATTACTACTGGCGTTAATGCTGTTCGTTTGAATATGTCTCACGGCAGTTATGATTTTTATTCTTCGCTCTTTGAGAACATCCATACAGTTAGAACTGAATTAAATTCTCCTCTTGCAATTCTTGCAGACCTTCAGGGTCCTAAAATCAGAATAGGTGAATTAGCTGAACCAGAAATCGAAATCTTTTCCGGTGAGCGTATTGAAATCACTGTTGATGATATTATCGGCAATAATAAAATTATTTCCACATCTTACAAAAGCCTGAGTAAAGATGCTGATATCGGAGATTTGATTTTAATAAACGATGGTTTAATCAGACTAAAAATTATCAGTAAAAAAGAAAAATCAGTTGAGTGTGAAATTGAAAACGGCGGAATTCTTTCTCCAAGAAAAGGAATGAACCTTCCGGGAATGAAATTATCAACACCTGCATTAACTGATAAGGACTTTGAAGATCTTAATTTTTTAATGAGTAAGTCTGTTGACTATATCGCTTTATCTTTTGTGAGAAAACCGGAAGATATTTTTCAATTAAAAGATTGGTTGAATAAAAAAGAAAAATCTATTCCGGTTATTGCGAAGATAGAAAAGAAAGAAGCTATTGATTCTTTTGATTCTATTCTGAATGTTGCCGATGGAATCATGGTTGCCCGCGGCGATCTTGGTGTTGAAGTTTCACCAGCCAGAGTTCCTGTAATTCAAAAAGAGATTATTAAAAGATGCAATGAAAACGGTAAGCTTGTGATAACTGCAACACAAATGTTAGAGTCGATGATAAATTCTCCGATACCAACACGTGCAGAAGCTGCTGATGTTGCTAACGCTGTTTGGGATGGAACTGATGTTGTTATGCTTAGCGGAGAGACTTCCGTAGGCAAATATCCAATAGAAACAGTAAAAATGATGAACGAGATCGTCATCAATGCAGAACAGCATTTTAATTTAAATGAAAACATTAAGTTTCAGGTACCCGAAGCACTTGAGGAAAATTTATTTGATTCCGTTCTGAAAGGAATTACATCAGTAGCTGAGCAGATAAAAGCTACTGCAATTGTCGTGTTCACTTACAAAGGAAGAGCTGCACGCGGATTAGCAAAGTTCCGTCCTTCAGCAAAAATTATTGCTATTTCCGACAGCTTTGAAACTATGAACAATTTATGTCTCCGATGGGGTGTGAACTCACTTTATATAAATAAGATTGATAAACAGCATGCAGCAATAAATGAAGCGAAGGAGTTAATACTTAAATCCGGACTTGTTAATAAAGGCGACCTTGTAATATTTTTATCCCGGGCGCCTTTCTCTGAAAAAGGCAGAAGTGATTTTCTTCATTTTGAAGTTTTATAAAATGAAATTACAATTTGAAATACGATGAACAAAGTTTTAGCAAAATGGTGGGAACCAACTGACGGGGATAAAATTCTTTGTACACTTTGTCCTCGTTATTGCAAGATCGGTGTTGGTCAGCCTGGTTTCTGTTATATCAGGCAAAACATTGACGGAAAACTTTATTCAATTGGTTACGGAAGACCAACCGGATTTGCAATTGATCCAATTGAAAAAAAACCACTCAATCATTTTCTTCCTGGCTCAAAAATCTTAAGTTTTGGAACTGCCGGATGCAACCTCGGATGTAAGTTTTGCCAGAACTGGTCAATGAGCAAAGCAAAACTTGATGATTCAAATTCTCTTGAAGCAACTCCTGAAGATGTAGTTAATCTTGCTAAAAGATATAGCACACCTTCAATTGCATACACCTACAACGATCCGACTATTTTTGGCGAGTACGTAATTGACATTTCAAAAATTGCCAGAGAAGAAGGAATAAAATCAGTAATGGTAACAGCAGGCTATATTGATAAAGAAGCAAGAAAGGATGTGTATAAATACATTGATGCAGCAAATGTTGATCTGAAAGGATTCACTGAAAGATTTTATTGGAAGAATACTTACTCGCATCTTGATGATGTACTGAATACACTTGTCTGGCTTAAAAATGAAACTGATGTCTGGTTTGAAATAACAACTCTTCTCATACCGGATGAAAACGATTCACCGGAAGAAATTAAACAAGAATGTGATTGGATTCTCAACAATCTTGGTGATAGTGTTCCATTACACTTCACAGCTTTTCATCCTGATTTCAAGATGAGAGATAAAGAACGGACTCCTGAAAAAACTCTTACAAGAGCAAGAAAAATTGCAATGGATATGGGAATTAAGTATTGTTACGTTGGGAATGTTCATAATGCTGAAGGACAAACAACGTACTGTCCGAACTGTAAAGAGAAATTGATTAAGAGAGATTGGCATTCAGTTATTTCAAATCATGTAAAAAATGGGAAATGCAATAAATGCGGTAATATTATTGAAGGCGTTTTTGATTGATACTTTTCACTTTTTAACTCCATCTAAATAATTTTCATTTCAATTATTTTTAATTTTGATATAAACATCTAACACTTTTCGGGAAATAAAATGAGTTTGTTAAAAGGAAAAATTACACTTATCACCGGTGCATCATCAGGAATAGGGAAAACCTGCGCTGAAGTATTTGCAAAAGAAAAATCTAATCTGATTTTAACAGCAAGAAGAATAGAGAGATTAAAATCCCTTGCAAAGAAATTAGAGAAACAAAATGGAATAAAAGTAAAATGCATTCAGCTTGATGTTAGAGATTATGATCAGGTGAAAAAAGCAATAGATTTATTAGATAACAACTGGAAGAAAATTGATATTCTAATAAACAATGCAGGGCTTTCAAGAGGTTTGGACAAAATTTATGAGGGGAAGAAAGAAGACTGGGATGAAATGATTCATACAAATATTAAAGGACTCGCATATGTTACTCGTCACGTTCTTCCATTAATGGTTAAAAGAAAAAGAGGACACGTTATCAACATCGGTTCAACGGCAGGACACGAAGTTTATCCTGCTGGTAATATTTATGCTGCAACTAAATTTGCTGTTAAAGCACTCAGTCAGTCAACCCGAGTTGATGTCTTGGATAAAGGAATAAAAGTTACAAGCGTAGATCCGGGAATGGTTGAAACAGAATTCAGCATCGTCAGATTCAGAGGAGATAAAGAGAGAGCAAAGAAAGTTTATACTGGAATAAAGCCACTTAGTCCAAAAGATGTTGCTGAAACTGTTTTGTTCTGTGTAACAAGACCTCAAAATGTTAATATCAATCAGGTGATTTTAACACCGCTGTATCAGGCTTCTTCAACTCAGGTTTACAGAAAAGAAAAATAGTCAGGCAAATATTGAAATATCTCCAGATCCTTCACGAACAACTACAGGTTCTTCATCACTTAGGTCAATAACTGTAGATGGTTTTCCACTCAGGTTTCCGGACGCAAGCATCAAATCAACCTGGAAATCAAAAACTGATTTTATTTCCATCGGATCAACAAGTAATTCTCCTTTGCGGGTTGTTGTGCTTGTACTAACTATCGGGTTACCGAGTCCTTCCACTATTTTCAATGCAACAGGATGATCGGGAATTCTGATTCCAACTGTTTTTCTTTTGCTCCATAATTTTTTAGGAACGTTTTTAGCAGCGGGTAAAATGAAAGTATATGGACC
Organism: Ignavibacteriaceae bacterium; assembly: GCA_013388525.1. The sequence goes on from JACAFA010000181.1 coordinate 9,470, forward strand.
TGGTAGTAATTTTTTCATGGTTTTATAAGCGTAATCAGAAACTTTTGCATACTTTGCTATGTCCTTTAAGTCCGGACAAATAAAACTTAGAAGTTTAATATCAGGATTACTTTTAATTTGTTTAACTCTATCGAGGGCTTCTCTGTTGAAAATATCGCAGCCTATTCCATAAACAGTATCCGTAGGATAAATAATTACACCACCTTCTTTTAAAACCTTTATGGCTTTGTTTATATATCTGAGTTCCGGATTTACCGGATGTAGTTCATAGTATTCCATACAGACCTCTCATTTACAGGGTAATTTAATAGGTAAAAAGAAGTAAAAGACCATTACTAAAATAAAATTTTGGTCTCATTTTTCTTCATAAAATTAGCACATAATCAAACTATAAACAGTGTAAAAACATAGTTAAATATCATTTTGTTTAAGAAAAAAATCTTTATATTTAGCCCTCAAAATTTATACAGTTTTTGATATAAAAGGAGTTTATTAATGGCTAGAAAATGTCAGGTCTCCGGTGTAGGACCACGATATGGAAGCAGCATTTCACATGCTCACAACAAGACAAAGAGAAGATTTTTACCCAACTTACAGAAGAAGAAAATCTGGGTTCAGGAATTAAACCGCGAAGTTTCTGTTAAACTATCAGCTAAAGCGTTAAAGACTATCAGTAAAAACGGCACCGCTGACTTAGCAAAAATGATAAGGGAGAAGAAGATTAAAATAAATTAAACTTAAAACGGTTTATTTAAAGTGAAAAAGGGAAGCAAATTGCTTCCCTTTTTTAGTAATAATTTGATTTACTTATTCTCTTACAACCCAGACTTTGACCTTTGCACTAACGCTCGGGTGAAGTTTTACACTAACACCGTATATACCGAGAGTTTTTATTGGTTCTTCTATCTCAATCTTTCTTTTATCTATTTCATAACCTTTTTCTTTAAGACTATCCGCTATCATCTGTGATGTAACAGTCCCAAAAATTTTGTCTTCTTCACCAACCTGCACGGGGATGGTAATAGAAACTTTCTCTAATTCAGTAGCAAGAGTTTCAGCAGCCTGCAATTCGTGTTTGGCTTTTTTAAGAACTGCTTTTTTCTCTTCTTCCAGAGCTCTCAGATTTCCGTCAAGCGCAATGTAAGCGATTTTTCTGGGCAGAAGGAAGTTATGCGCATAACCATCTTTAACATTAACCACATCACCCACCTGACCAAGAGGTTCATAATTTTGTCTTAATATTACTTTCATTTTAAACTCCTTTAAACTATCTGATACTTTCAGATACGTACGGTAAAAGAGCCATATGCCGTGCTCTCTTAACTGCTATAGCGAGCTGTCTCTGATATTTCGAGCTTGTACCAGTAATTCTTTTGGGAATAATTCTTCCCTGCTCTGAGACAAACTTCTGCAAAAGCTTTACGTTCTTGTAATCTATATATTTAATTTTTGCCTGAGTAAAGCGGCAGATTTTTTTAGTTTTGATTTCTTTTTTTTGCGTCATCATAATTTATTTATCCTTCATTAAATCAGATTCTTCATTGGAAAGAAATTTATCGAATGAATCTTCGGTGTAATCGACATCATTTTCATCTGTAACCACCGAATTATCATCTTCATCAGCAATCGCTTCAGCATCAACAAACTTTCCACGCTTATTGAGAAATTGAATTCTTCTTGCTTTTATTTCTACAATGCTACGGTTATGACCGTCATCAGTTTTCCAGGTCCGGCTTTGTAATTCACCATCTACCAAAACCGCGGAACCTTTTTTAAGTCTTTCCTTGCAACTTTCTGCAAGCTTATTCCATGCAACAATGCCAACATAGCAAACGTCTTCCTGCCATTGGTTTGTGCTGTCTTTAAATCTTCTGTTTGATGCTAAAGAGAAATTTACAACAGGTGTTTTGTTTGTAGTTTCTCTGAAGATTGGATCTTTAGTTAAATTGCCGGCAACTATCACGTAATTTATTTCCGGCATTTTCAATTCGGCCATGGTTAATCCTCCATCCTATCGTTAGTTAATGTTTATACGTCAGTTACAGGTGTCTCTTCATCATCCTCATCAGCTTCTTCCGGAGGAACAACAGGTATTTGTTCCACTTCTTCAACTAATTGAGGTAACAGAGATTTGTCAATTTCAATTTGTTCAAGTGCTTCTTTGGAGAGGGTTATAGTAAGATATCTTAAAATCGTTTCATCTAATTGATAATATCTTTCCAGTTTAGGAACAAGATCTGGCAGGGAATTAAACCTGAAGATTGCATAATAACCGATCTTGCTTTTCTTCACCTGATAAGCAAGTCTTTTTCTTCCCCAATCTTCTACTTCGAGTATTTCACCACCGTTGGTGATTATGGTTTCTTTTATTCTTGCGATAAGATTTTTTATAGCTTCATCATCAAGTGCTGCATTTATAAGAACCGCACTTTCGTAAACACGCATATTCATTTTATAATTACCTCCCTATGGACTTAAGGCCTCTTGCATTAATTTTGCAGGAAGCAGGGTTGTTAAAAAATATTCTTTTGGGCGACAAATCTATTTAATTAATGGGGCAATAACAAGTGAAATAACCGCCATTAATTTTATTAAAATATTCAAAGATGGCCCGGAAGTATCTTTAAAAGGATCTCCGACAGTATCACCAACAACGGCTGCTTTATGAGGGTCAGAGCCTTTAAAATATTTTTCACCATTTACTTCAAAACCGCTTTCAAACATTTTCTTTGCATTATCCCAGGCACCACCAGCATTTGCCTGAAAAATAGCCATTAAAACACCGGTTACTGTAACACCAGCTAATAAACCACCGAGCATTTCAGCACCGCCTAAATAACCCACAATTACAGGAGTGAGGACTGCAAGTAAACCCGGCACGACCATCTTTTTAATTGCTGCTTGTGTTGAAATTTCCACACATTTTCCATACTCGGCAGCGCCATCTGCTTCTTCAAAAGTCTTTACATCTTCTTTGGACCACACTGATTGTTCTTTACCATCATACTTTTTCATGATCGCAAGAGCTTTCGTTAGAGCAGGAATTTCCTTAAACTGTCTTCGGACTTCTTCAATCATTGCCATAGCTGCTTTACCAACAGCACTCATAGCTAAAGCGGAGAACAGGAATGGAAGCATTCCCCCAACAAATAAACCAGCCATTACACCTGCCTTCGAGATATCAATTGATTTGATGTTGGCTGCGGTCATAAATGCACCAAACAGAGCTAAGGCTGTTAATGCAGCCGAGCCAATTGCAAACCCTTTTCCAATTGCTGCAGTTGTATTTCCGACTGCATCGAGTCTATCAGTTCTTTGTCTAACTTCCTTTGGAAGCTGAGACATCTCTGCAATCCCACCGGCGTTATCCGAAATGGGTCCATATGCATCAACTGCTAATTGGATACCCGTATTTGAAAGCATACCAACGGCAGCAATTGCAATACCATACAGTCCACCAAAATAAAAAGCTGCAATAATAGAGACAGCAATTATTATTATAGGAATTGCAGTCGAGAACATTCCATTGCTGAGACCAGCAATTATATTTGTTGCACTACCAGTTAATGACTGCCTGGCAATTGATTTGACAGGTGGCTTTCCGAAACCTGTAAAGAACTCAGTAATTACGCCAATCAAAACACCGGCAATCAAACCAATTACTGTAGCAAAGAAAATATTAAGAGAAGTTATTGTATAAATTGTACCATACAATGGATCATCATAAGTCCATTGAGCAGGTAAAATCCAATCAATAATAAAATACAAAGCAACTATCATAAAAAATGAAGAGCCAAACTCGCCGAGGTTTAATGCTTTTTGTGGATCTCCTCCCTCTTTAACTCTCACAAACAAAGTTCCGATTATTGACATGACTATTCCTGCACCTGCAACTGCAAGCGGAAGAAGAATAGCACCCAAGCCATTATAGTTTTCTGCAAATTCAGGTAAACCAAAAAATGTTGCACCAAGTACCATCGTTCCGACTATTGAACCGACATAAGATTCAAATAAATCTGCACCCATTCCAGCAACATCGCCCACGTTATCACCAACATTATCTGCAATAGTTGCCGGATTTAAAGGATGATCTTCCGGAATACCTGCTTCAACTTTTCCAACGAGATCAGCACCAACGTCGGCAGCTTTTGTATATATACCGCCTCCAACACGAGCAAAAAGTGCAATTGATGAAGCACCAAAAGAAAATCCTGTAATTACAGTAATTACTCTTTGAAGATTTGTTACATTATCAACACCAAACAAATCACCATAAATAACGAACAGAATACCCAAACCAAGTACGCCTAATCCAACAACTGCCATACCCATAACTGAGCCTCCAGCAAAAGCAATTTCCAAAGCTTTTCCAAGACTATTTCTTGCTGCGTTAGTTGTTCTGACGTTTGCTTTTGTCGCAACTTTCATTCCTATAAACCCTGCTAACGCTGAACAGAGAGCACCAACTATGAATGAAACGGCAACAAATGGTGAAGAGTTATTCGGATCTGCAGATACGGCAAGTAGTATTGCAACACATACAACAAAAATGGAAAGTATTTTGTATTCAGATTTAAGAAACGCCATTGCACCTTCAGATATATGACTGGCGATTTTTTTCATTTTATCAGTGCCGGGATCTTTTTTATTTATCCAGGCAGATTTGAAGAATGTAAACAAAAGTGCAATCACTCCGAATAGAGGAATAATATAAAAGAATGATGGCATAATTATCTCCCGCGCTTATGAAATATTTTGGTTTGAATTATTTTGATTTTCTGATTTCATTAAAATACTGTTTGTTTCGAGCATCTTTTTGCTTCCACCGGTTATGAACTCTTCAATGAGAAGTGAACAATTACCAAACGTTTTTTGATACTCTGACAATTCATCATTTGAAAATTCTGAGAGGACATACTCAGCTAAATCTTTATCCTCGGGTTTATTTCCAATACCAATTCTTATTCTGGGGAATTGGTCTGTTACCAGATGATAAATAATTGAGCTTAATCCGTTATGCCCTCCGGCTCCTCCTGACAACCGAACTCTAACTACAAAGTTTTTTAAATTTGAATCATCACATATAACAAGAAAATTTTCCAGCTCAAGATTATATTTCTCGATAACCTGCCTGGCTGCAAGCCCACTATTATTAACATAAGTGGTTGGTTTAATAAGAGAATAATCCTGATTATTAATCGAACCCAATGCTTCTAAATATTCTCCTGTGGTTTCTTTAAATGTGATGTTTTTTTTCTGTGCAAAAAAATCTAACAATAAAAATCCGGCATTGTGCCTGGTATTTTTATACCGAATGCCGGGATTTCCTATTCCAAAAATAACCCGCAAGGCTAAATAGAATTTATTCTTCTTCTTTTTCTTCTTGTTTACCTTTTGATATTACTTCAGGTTCGGCTGGTTCTTCAACAGCACCTTCTGCTGCAGGAGCAGCTTCTTCTTTAATCTTAGGATGAGTTACCTGAACTATTAATGAATCAGCCGGGTCAATAAATTCAATGTCTTCAATTTTCAAATCGCTGATGTGAATAGAATCGCCTAATTTTAAGTTTGATACATCTACTACAATATGTTCCGGGATATTTTTTGGCAAACATTCAATCTCAACTTTATGCATAACGTGTTGAATAATTCCGCCTTCCTTAACTCCAATTGGTGAACCAGCAAGCTGAATCGGAATTTCCAATCTTATCTTTTCACCCTTTGTTAAACCAAGTAAATCAAAATGAATTACTTTATCAGTAACAGGATCGAATTGAACATCCTTTATAATGCATTCATATTCCTCATGACCATCCAATTCAAGAGAAATTAAATGAGTTTTGGATGTAAACACCAGAGGATTAATCGCTTTATCGGACACGTCAATAGGAATTGGTTTAATACTTTTCGAATAAAAAACTCCCGGAATCAAACCTTCTTTTCTGATTTTTTTTGTATTTGATTTCGAAAAATCTTTTCTTTGTGATGCTTTTAATCTTGTTTTTTCCATTTTGGATACAACTCCTGTTAACCTTTATCAATATGAAATAATGAACTAATAGATTCGTTATTAAAAGTTCTGCGGATTGCCTCCGCAAATAATTCAGCAGAACTAACTACCTGAATTTTATTTTCTTTATGCATTGCTTCTGTATTTATTGTGTCAGTAACGAATAACTTTGCTACTTTTGAATTACTTATTCTCTCCAAAGCATTTCCCGAAAGAACCGGATGAGTAATAGCTCCATAAATTTCTTTGGCACCTTTTTCTTTCAGAGCTTCAATAGCTCCAACAAAAGTTCCCGCAGTATCAATAAGATCATCAACAATTAAAATATCTTTACCATCAACATCGCCTATAATATTCATTACTTCGGCGAGGTTTTGTTTTGGTCTTCTTTTATCGATAACAACTAAGCCGCAATCCAGTAGTTTAGCATAAGCTCTTGCAATCTTTATTCCGCCGACATCGGGTGAAACTACAACGAGATTTTTTTTATAAGGTTCAATTCTGTCTTTAAAGACTGATGAACCATAAAGATGATCAAAAGGAATATCAAAGTAACCCTGAATCTGAGCAGCGTGCAAATCCATTGTAATGATTCGGCTTGCCCCTGCAACTGTTAAAAGATTAGCCATAAGTTTAGCTGTTATTGCTACTCTTGGTTGATCTTTTCTATCCTGCCTTGCGTATCCAAAATACGGTATTACTGCAGTAATTGTTTTTGCAGAAGCTCGTTTTGCTGCATCAATCATTATCAGTAATTCCATCCAGTTATCTGCAGGAGGATTAGTTGATTGAACTAAGAAAACATCTAATCCACGAATGTTTTCACCATATTTTACCCAAATTTCGCCGTCGCTAAACCTTTTTAATTCAATTGAACCAAGAGGTTTTCCTATCCTTAAAGCAATTTTTTTTGCGAGGGGAATATTGGAACCGCCGGCAAAAATCATATAATCGTTCGTTGCCATAAAACTTCGATTTTCTTAAAAAAAATAGAGGACAAATATATGGAAAGCCTTTAGTTATGTCAACAAAATACTTATTGCAAATTACAGGTTTTATGCTGCAAGTGTTAACTTTTTCTCTTTTTTAACAGAAAAAATAAAACAAGTAGCAATACTGAACCAGATAAAATGTAAATCCAGACAGGTGTTTCTTTAAGTTTGTAGGGCTGGAAGGTTACTGAAATTGTTTTTCCACCTCCGATTTCTGATAGGTTATAGCGCCATGATAAAGATTTACCGGAAACCTGATGTGCGTTATGAGAAATAATTTCGCCGGGCATTGTATATTTATAGCTGACAGAAAAAGTGCTGGCATCGATTCCAAAACCTGTTGCAATTGGTGGAATAAACTGGCTAAATACAACCTGACCGCTTGTTTTTTGTATGTATGAAAAATTATACTCGGCAAAAACTTTTGTTTTATTTAATGAATCAATGTGACTAAATGAAATATCAATTACTGCGTGTGTTGAAGAATCGGTTGTGTCTCTATAAACATTTACATTTTCAACTTTACTATAATCAGATTGAAATCCTGAGATGATCGAGTCAGGATTGAAGATACCAAGGTTATCAACTACTTTCTCACTTTCTTCATTAACAAATTTCATCCAGTAGTCTATTCGCATCTTTCCTGAGCCATCAGGATAAAGAGTTACTTCCTGATAATAATTTAAGCAGCCATTTATTAATATTATTGTTGAAACAATAATTAGAAACAATGTGAACATTCGACGAGGGTTGAATGGAGTCATAATTTTAGAATTATTTGCTTAATTTGAATCTACTTTAATTGTTGTTAATCAAATTTATAGAAAAAAAAGTAATTTAGTTTAACCGATTCAATTATTTAATCAAGGAGCGAAAATAAAATGCCAACTTATGATTACAAGTGTTCTAACTGCAGTTATACATTTGAATTTTTCCAGTCAATGACTTCTGAACCTTTAACTGAATGCCCAAAGTGCAAAGGAACTTTAAAACGAATAATTGGAGTTGGGGCAGGACCTTTATTTAAAGGCAGTGGTTTCTACCAGACAGATTATAAACAAAAGGAATCGAAGAGCAAAAAAAGCGGCGAAAGTAGTAGTGGACATTTAAGTACAGAAACGAAGAAAAGTAAGGAAGATAAGAAATAGGTTTTATTAATTTTGATTGATACTGCTGTCTGATTTTTAATTGAAAATTCTAAAAATCTGCACCAAGTGAGAAGTAAAATTTAGGGCTCGAAAATCCTTCAACATTATAAGCCCAGGCAACATCAAAGCGAAGTAGAAAATAAAGAAAGTACATCCTCGCACCAACACCGGTTCCAACAAGTAAATCATCCGTAATAACATTTCCTGAAGAATTTCTTGTGAATAAACTAATTTTACTGTTATCATACCACGTAGCTCCTGCATCTATAAAAGCAACACCGATAATGTTATTGAAAAGTAAAGGCAAACCTCCTGTAAGCAAATAGCGGATAAGTGGAAATCTTAATTCCATATTAGCAAGTACATATCTTGTTCCAATACGTTCAGAGTAATTATAACCTCTCAAAGGAAGAACTGCAGTAAGGAAAGCAAAATCTGAAGCAGATTCAATAGGAATTTCAGTAGTAGCAAAAGTTCTGTTTATCCAGTTCTCCGTACCACCGATGAAAAATCTTTGTGGATTTTCACCGCCCGAATAACCACCGGAAATTCTTAATGCAAGAGAATGATCATAGAAAAATCTAAGATAAGTTCTCATATCACCGAGAATAGAATAAAAACTTTTAGTTGGGTCTGTAATTCCCAGATTTCCAAAAACATCAAATCTATATCTCGTTCCCTGAATGGGTGCAGTATAACCCCATAACACATTATCGTGAACAAAACTAACCTGAGGAACCGTAAAAGTTACATTTTCTGATGGCTCTAAAATGTTATCGAGGTTTTCACCCATAACATTCAAAATGCTGGTTCCAAAATCAAATCTATAAAATCTATTCAAAGGAAAACTTGCTGAACCTGAAATACCAAAATTTCTGTAGCGGAATAAATTCGAAGTTGAGAAACCGCGTGGATCAACTCTCAGAAGGCGTACAAATCTTGCTGTATGAAATCCTTCAATACCCCAATTAATTCTTTTTGCAAGATAGTAATATGCAAGACCGTAATCGCTGTTCTTTAAATCAATCTGTAAACCTGTTATTCCGATAAGACGATGATTACCAAGTACATCACTAAAAGAAATTACAGTAGTTCCAATTAAGCCATACAATGTACTATAAGCAGCATTGGCATAAATAAGATCGGGGGCAAAGTTAATTCTGTATTTATTTACCTTGAAGTTACCATTGCTGTCAAGGTTATCCAACGAACTAAAAGATTCATTTTCCTCATCTTTTACAGAGTCAGCAACATTTTCTGTTCCGAACACATAATTACCAAAATCAACTGTAACAGAATCACCATATTTCTTTGTTGAGTCCACAAAACTGCCGGTGAAAAAATTTGAAGGATTAAAGTCAGTAGAATCATCTTCTGCTTTATTATCTCCGGTTTTATTTTTTTCATTCTGAGTTGCAGTGTGTGTGCTGATATCAAGATCTAATTTACCCTGTCTGTATTTAGTCAAAGGTAATTCCTTCATTTCGAGGTCTGAGTCAAATGGATTATTCAAAAGAAATATATTAAAAGATGATTTATATAATGAAGAGAAGGCAAGTTTCTTTCCATCTTTTGAAGCAGATAACTGGTATAAACCTGATTGGGAATTAGTAACCGGCACAGGTTGAATGTCTTTGATATCACTTACAAGATTATCTTCAGAGGAGAAAATAACTTTTTTTCTGAAAATGTTATTTATACCATTAAGGTCTGATATAAATATTATCTGGCTGCCATCAGGACTAACAATCGGGTTTGTTTCATTACTGTTAGGCATATCAGTTATTCTTTTTACTGCGCCGGTCTCAACATTAAAAGCATAAATATCTGTTTGCGAAAAATCGTGCTCGTAAATTTTAAAGTTGCCGGGGACATCATTTATACTATTATAACTGTTTCTGTCTGAAGAAAAATATATTGTTTTCCCATCATAAGACCAGCAAGGATCTTTATCAGTAAAAATATCGTTTGTTAAATTTTTAATTTCTTTGGTTTCAAAATTATATGTATAAATATCAGTCTGTTTTGGAGTTTGACCGACAAAAGCAAGATATTTTCCATCCCACGACCATACAACACTTTGAACTCCATCCATTTTTATTGGCAGTGTGATATAATCTTCTTCTTCAACATCAAAAACATATACAACATCGTAACCATGACTTAATGCAGCAATTGCTATCTTAGAGCCATCAGGTGACCATGTTAAGCCCGGCGTTAAAATATTCAACTCTTCAAAATTTGGTGATCTGTTACCCTGTGCTAATTCAGTTATTATCTTTCCAGTATTCGCATCCATTATATAAAGACTGAAAAAGAAATCCCTGTTTGTAATGAATGCAATTTTATCGCCCTGAGGAGAAATTGCAGGGCTGGAATTATAGAAGCCATCATCTTTCTCAGGATCAGTTAAACGTTTTGCAAATTCATCCGGGTCCTGAGTAATTGCAACATCAGGCCAGTAAACCCGCTTGATATCTTTTTTCCATCTTTCATTGAACTCTTTAAGATTTAAACCGATGGTTTGCTTAAATGCGGGATCAACATTTCCAAAGCTTCTTAAAGCATTGATTAACTCGCTTATTTTCTCTTTACCATATCTTCTGGCTATATAATAAAAGATCGCCTGACCACCGCGATAAGCAAAATAGCCAGAAAGATTTTGAACATCCGGAAGGTATTCATTAATTGCAGCATCTCTGATATACATATCCGTATCTTCATCCCAGCCAAGTGCCTGATACTCAGCCATTCCTTCACTAAACCAGATGGGTATCTGAACAGTAATATTGTTTGCAATAATATTCTGAAGTGATCCCCCATAAAACATATCATTCATAACTGCATGAACAAGCTCGTGATGAATAAGGTGACGGAATTGTTTATAGGAACCGTGAAATTGTACAACAACCCTGTTTTTAAATAACTCAGTAAAACCTTCAATCCCTTCGCTCAGATAAGAATCTGTTACATTTGTTTCCTGAAAATCATTTTGTGAGTTATAGATTATTAGTGTAATTCTGCTGTTAATCGAGTATTTAAAACTTTCCTGAATTCTTTCCAGAGCATTTTCTGCTGCGTGTGCCGTAAATTCGGCAAGAGTTTCACCTTTCTGGTTGAAATAAATATCGAAGTGTTTTGTCTGGATATAATACCAGTCAAAGTATTTATACTGGACCTTGTTTTTCCCAAATTGTGCAAAGAGACTTATCTGCACAATAAAAATCAGAGCAAGTATTTTAAATATAATTTTTAACATTCTTAAAGTTCATTGTTGCTTGTAATAAAATCCAGTTCAAGGTTATCTAAATCAACCCGAACAAGTTTAACAGTAATTTTATCACCAAGACGAAATTGCTTTTTTGTTCGCCTGCCAATTAATGAATATTTTTTCTCATCCAAAACGTAAAAATCTCCCTCTAAATCCCGGGCACGAATTAATCCTTCAGCCAAAATATCAGTTAATTCAACAAAAATTCCATAATTTGCAACACCCGAAATAACTGCGTGGAACTCCTCACCAAGTTTATTGTGCAAATATTGAATTTGTTTCAACTTAACTGACCTGCGTTCAGCTTCCATAGCAGTTCGTTCTGTTGCTGAAATATGTTCGCAAATTTTTGTCAATTGATCAAGAGAGTAGTTTTTGCCGGTTTTTGAAACAATAGTTTTATCAAGTATTCTATGAACGAGCAGATCAGCATATCTTCTTATCGGTGAGGTAAAGTGTGTATAATGTTTAAATCCAAGTCCATAGTGTCCGATATTTTTTGTTGAGTAAACAGCTTTAGCCATAGAACGAATTGCGAGCTCATTAATTACGCCCTCTTCTTCCGTACCTCTAACCTGTTTCATCAATTGATTAAACTGACTCGCTGCCTTTCCTCCTTTTGGATTAAAAGAATAGCCAAGAGATTTAACGAACCGGGCAAATTCTGTAATTTTTTCTTCGTCAGGGTAATCGTGCACTCTATAAACAAAAGGTATGTTGCCGCGCGAAAAAATTCTTTCAGCAATAGTCTTATTAGCCAGAAGCATAAATTCTTCCACGAGCATGTTGCTATCCTTCATTTCCTTTTTCAGAATGGCTGAAGGAAAACCACTCTCATCAAGTTTAAATTGGACTTCAGGAGTAAAAAATTCAAAGCTGCCGGCTTTCATTCTTTTGTTTCTTAAAATCCTGGCAATATCATTAAGTAAAGATATTTCTTTGGAGTAATCTCCTTTACCTGATTCAATAATCATTTGTACTTCTTCATAAGTAAATCTTCGTTTGCTATTAATTATTGTTTTAGCAATCTGATGATTTATTACTTCTCCTTTAGAAGTTATTTCGAAGATTACTGAGAAAGTAAGTCTGTCCTCATTCGGAACCAGAGAACAAATATTGTTTGAAAGTTTTTCCGGAAGCATCGGAATTGCTTTGCCAACAAAATAAACACTGTTCCCTCTCTCTGCTGCCTCCTTATCAATTGAAGCTCCGGCTTTAACATAATGACTGACATCTGCAATGTGAACACCGATTTTATAATTTCCGTTCTCAAGGTTTTCAATTGAAAGAGCATCGTCAAAATCTTTTGCATCTACAGGATCGATTGTAAAAACATTTTTACTTCTAAAATCTGTACGTCTTTGGATTTCTTCTTCACTAATTTCACGATTTATTTGTTCTGCTTCGAGAAGTGTTTTTTCACTAAACACAAATGGAATTCCAAATTCGCGTGCAATTGAAGTTACTTCTGCCTGAAGAGTGCCTTCTTTACCAATTACCTCAACTATTTCACCAACAGGATTTTGCATGCGATCTTCCCAGGAGATTTTTCCAACAGCAACTTTATCACCTGCTCTGGAATCTTTCAAACCTTTTTCATCGACATAAATATCCCTGTGTATTTTAGGATCGTCCGGAGTTACATAATAAAATGATCTGGATTTTTTAAGCTGCCCGACAATCTCTTTTCTTTTACGTTCAATAATTTTTGTAATCTGCCCTTCAAGATTTTTTCCTTTTTGCTTAGCAAACAAAACAACTTCAACTTTATCACCGTGGAAAGCATTATTAATATTCCTCGCAGCAATAAAAATATCACCAGTTTTAGAATTTTTAGGAGTTACAAATCCATATCCGCCATCATTCATATTAAAATAACCGATTAACCTGTTCGAATCAGGTAAAGTATACAGCTTGTATCTTTTTCCATTTCTTGAAAGAAATTGTTCTGCTTCAAGTTCGTGTAAATGATTTTTAAGAAGCTGATACGTTCTGTCATCTTTTATCTTTAATCTTTTGGCAATTTCTTTTGATTTAAAGGAGCGATCAGGATTTTCTTTAAAGAAAGATTTAATTTGATTTTTCATCAGAATACAAAACTATATTTTAATCCAAGTTCATTTATCATTTCGCTGTAGGTTGCTGATTGGTATGAAGGTTCTTTTCTATCAAATCTTATGATAAGATTCGGGAAGTATAACGGATGTTCAATTTTAACATTTGCACGGCTGAGATCCTGAAAAACCTGAGAAGTGCCTCCTATCTCGTATCTGAAATTACCGACTTTACCTATCAAGCTGAAAACAGTTTCCGAACCAACCTGCTGCACATTAACACTTCTCACAACATCTCCAAGTTTTTCATTCAGAACTGTACCGACGATAGAACCCGCCAACGAAGCAGCTGTAGATGCAGCAAAGTTAGATTCCTGCAATGATGCATCTTCCGGAAATTTATTTACAATTATGAAAAACATTGCATCTGAAGATGTTTTTGTTACATCAAGTTCAAACTGATTGGCGTTTCTTCTGCTTTTATAAACTTCAATACTGCTTTCATCCTGAAGGAATTTAGTCGTAATATTTTCTGCAGGACCTTCGAGCTTTATTCTTATCTGAACATCCCATTCATTTGTACCTGTTCTTACTGTATCAGGACTGTAAAAACTTTCATAGGTTGCAATAACGTTAACATAAGGATTATCTATTTCGTCCAGAAATCTGATATTGCCTTCAGCACGAAAAGTTTTTATAAAATCTAACTTTGAACCATCCAAAAGTCTTAATTCTCCTTTTGCAAAAGGAATATCATTTACAATTGAATATTCAATATTGCCACCGAGATAAGCAGTTAAATTCTGTTTGAATTCACGCGAGATAACGAAAACAACTTTTGCTTCTTTTTCAACCTCTAACTTCAGGTTAAGATTAAAAGGAATATCTACTTCCGGTTCCAGTTCTGTTTTTCTTAGTTCAGAAACTTGTATCAAACTATCGATTTCTTTCTTTTGAAGATCCTCGCTTAATTCTGAGATAAAGATGTAAGTAAATTTATCATTCTCGTTTGAGAAGGCAGATTGAGTCGGAGAGTACGTAATACTTGCACCATCTTTAAGTATTAAGTCAGCATTAAGAGAACTTCTGTTTTCTGAAGAAGAAAAGACAATAGGTTCGCGCGTCTTTATTGCGATGTTACCATAAAGCGCCGGATTAGCTGCCCGCGACCGGTCATCAAATAATTTCAATGATCCCAAAGCCTGAATGTTGATGCTTTCGGAAACAAAATTTTTATGAACATATTCACCTGTTACTGTCATTGTACCTCCATCCTTGAGGTTCTTTTCATTACTTAAGTTCAGGTTTGAAATAATTATTTTATTATTCTCAAATTTAAGCTGAGCATCAAGAAGGTAAGTCAGATTAACAGCTTCAAAAATAAAAGATGAGTTATCAATTGATAAACTGCCTGTGTTTTTAATATCGCTGTATGGTCCCTTAAAATTTATTTCTCCATTCATCAAACCTTTAATATTTTTAATACCGGGGACAAAGCCAGCAGCAAACCGAAGATCAAATTTATCCGCAAAAAATGTTATATCAATTAAATCATTACTTGAAAATCTTTCCTTTGCATTAAATGAAAGATCAATTGGTACTGTTCCTTCAATTCCAAGACTTCTTCTTGGTTTTGAAGTTTCCGTTTCATAAAAACTAAGGTCACCATTTAACATTTTGTCATTATAATTAACCGCACTCTTAACAGAACCAAGATAATAATTTTGAATTTTGATTGAATCAATTGCGTAACTAAGAAGTATCTGAGGATCGTTGGCTGTTCCTGTTAACAAAAATTCAAGATTCAATTCGCCATCAAAAGATCTTTCTGCAGGAAGACCAAGAAGATTTTCAGTTAAATTCTTTACTCTGAAATTGTTCAACTTCAATACTAAGTCTTCTTTGCCGGTTAAAGATAACTCACCGTTCAAATCAAGCATTCCGCCGTTATGATTTAGTTTGAAAGAATCAAAAATAAATTTGTCATTCGAGTAGCTAAACTTTATATCACCAGAATTAAGTAAATCAAAATTGTAATATTTGAAAAATAATCTGTCGAGAAGAACGTCAACCAAACCATTCTCTACTTCCAGTGAACCTGAAAAATCTAAACTGGTAAATTCATCATACACAGCACTCATACTAATTTGTGCATTGTTCTGATTGAAGTTCAAACTAAATTTCAAATCACTTATATCGCTGCCGACAAAAATTCTTTTCACATCCATTTCTATATCAGCTGTAAATCCTTCAAAGGAATCCCCTAAGGATTGATTGTTTATTTTTGTGTATAAATCAAATTCGGAAAGATAGAATAGTTCCAAACCATCCCAGTATTTCATCTGATTAATTTTTGTATCAAGAGTCAGAATGGTTGTATCACCTGAAGCAATTAATTTGCCCAGAATTTCTCCATCAACTTCAATCTCAGCGTTGCCAAGGAAAAGAGATAGTAATTCAAAAGATTTTAATTCAAGAAGATACTGGACATTTAAGTTCCGTTTTAAAGATAATTCCGCAGGTTTAACAGTTAAATTTTCAGATTTAATCAGTGATTCAGACTTAGTAAAATCAGGCGGTTGTATCTGCTCAATCTTTTTCTGAATTGCTGAAGAAAGTAATGTTGATTCACCGGCAATTGCATCTATTAATTCCGGTAGAGTAAACTTTCCAGTTATCGTAAGGTCCGCAAGATCAGAAATTATATTTATAATCCGATTTTCTTCACTGCTTCTAATGTCAGCAATTAAAGTTGTGCTATCTATCTGAATATCATTTAATCGCGAACTATCTATTTCAAGTACAGCAAACAAATTCAGATTATCCTGGTTAAAGTTTTCTCCTTCTCCTTTAAGTGTAATGTTCAGGTCCGAACTTATTTCACTTTCTTTCATAAAATCATAAATATTAAATCCGGCAAGCACAATATCAAAATTATATTTTGTATTTGAAGTATCGGTAAAATCAAAGTTTGTTGTCAATCTTCCCTGAGTTTCAAGAGACGTAAACAGAATGCTAGAATTAATAATACCTTTTGAACCTTCAGCAGAAATGCTGAAATCACTAAACGAAATTCCTTCAATAGTAGAAGCATCCGCACTTATTTGAACTGATGTTTCCAGGTTTTCGGGAGAGAAGCCTTTGCCATTTAAACTTGCAATCATATTCAGATTTGTATTTAAACCAGCAACCGGAATAAGATTAAGGTTTTTTGTTTTTACCTGATAATCATATACAATTTCTTCACCGGTTAAATCCATTTTAACCAATCCGCTTATCTTTCCCTTGTCTGTTTGCAGAAGCATATTTGCAGAAAAGTTTAAAGGCTTTCCACTGAAAGAGAGAGAATCAAATTGAAGAACACCATATTCTTTGAAAGTCGGAATTCCAATAGTTGGTAATAAGTTTGTAACATCATCCTGATTAACAAATGAATCCCGGAATTTTACCTCGATTAACATTTCCCCACCATCAAGTATATTTTGCAGATGACCGGAAGCATTCAGGCTGGTTTCGTTAAAATTCACTTCAAGATTTTTTAATTCGAGATCTTTTAAAGTGCCTTCTGCACTAACGTGAGTTTCAACACTTCCTTTGAGAATATCTGTTCCGTCAATGAAGTTAGTGAGATCATCGAAATTAAGATCCATTGCACTCAGTTCTATTTTAACAGGAGAATTTTCAAGATTGATACCTTCATCATTAAAGAGGTAAAATTCTGATGCGGCTGCGTTAAGAGAAATAAAAGATCTTTCTGTAATTATTTTTAAATCCGTTACTCCTGCCATATCCTTTAACAGAATAAAATTGCCAGTAAGATTAAGTAGTTTAAACCCCGTTAAATTTGGATTAGCACTAAACTCGGATATATAGAGCTGATATTCACTTTCTGCAATATTAATATCTGCTGTAAGAGAAAGGTTGAGATTTTCTAACCTTAAATCATCCATTTCAGGTTGAGAATAATATGCGTTGCTGTTTTTGTTTGCATAAGACTGATGCCTGAAATTAATATTTTTCAGATTCAGCTCTGATATATTTACATTCCAATTGAATGGTTCGGTTTCGGTTACAGTTTCTTCCATCACTTTTTCTTCAGGTGGGTTAGTGATTTTAGAAAGGTTTAAAACATCGTTTTCGTCTTTTAATAGTGAAATGTCAGCATTTTCAATTTCCAGTTTGCGGACGAAAATTGTCTTCAATAATATTCTTAATGGACTTACTTTCAATTCAATTTTTTCTGCTGACAGAATGGTATCTTTTTCAAATACATAAGAAGTGTTTGATAAAATCAGAGATGTGAAGATAGTCCCATTTAGTTGTTCAATAGTAAGCTTTCCGTTTGTTGAAGAGTTAACCTGTTCAACAAGAAAATCCTTCAGCCAGTTTCTGAAGGATGAAGTTTGCGTATAACCGAATGCAACCAGGGAAACCACTATCAAAGCAACACCGGTGCCAATAAAATAATTAATTATTCGCCGGAAGAGTGGTCGCTTTATTTTTATTTTTTTTCGGAAAAGCATTTCGCTTACAGTTATTTCGAGTACCGCTGAACGATGAGATCAATTATTTTTGAAGTTGATTGCTCGTTCACGAATTCTATATTCATAACTTTGCCGCCATTCTTTTCAACAATTTCTTTACCGACAATTTTATCAACAGCCCAATCTGCACCTTTTACCAGAACATCAGGAATGATTTCGGAAATTAATTTTTCGGGTGTGTCTTCATCAAAAAAAACAACATAGTCAACCGGTTTAAGATTTGAAATGATGAAAGCTCTTTCTGTCTGTTTAAGTATTGGTCTTTTATCGCCTTTAATTCTTCTAACGGAATCATCCGAATTCAAACCAACAATGAGAACATCGCCAAGATTTTTTGCTTTAAGTAAATAGTCAACATGCCCTGAATGAATCAGGTCAAAAACACCGTTGGTAAATACAACTTTTTTACCTCCAGCTCTAAGCTTTGAGCGAATAGCTTTTAATTCAGAAAGTGAAGTTGATGAGCTCATAAATTTGCTTTTAAAACTGTATCAAACAGTAATTCCTTTTCGATCGGTACAATGCCAACCTCTCCGCAAACAACACCTGCAGCATAATTTGCAAGGAAACAAGCTTCATAAATATTTGCTCCGGCAGCGAGTCCTATGGTAAGCGTTGCAATCACTGTATCACCGGCACCGGAAACATCAGCAACTTTTCTGGCTTTGGTCGGCATTCGTCTTTCTTTATCACCTTTTTCAAAAACTGCTATACCACCTTCGCCAAGTGTAAGCAGGACATATTCAGAATTAAGTTTTTGGAGAAGATTTCTTCCTGCAGAAGAAATATCTTTATCATCCTTTATCCGGATACCGAGAACCGTTTCAGTTTCTTTTCTGTTTGGTTTGAAAACTGTAACATTTTTGTATTCAAAGAAATTATCAAACTTCGGATCAACTGTAATAAGAATATTTTTACTGTTTGCCAGAGCGATAATTTTAGAGATGAGTGAAGGAGTTAAAATGCCTTTATTGTAATCCTGTAGTATGATGCCATCAAGACCGGCAATTTCGTTCTGGATGTATGATAAAAGTTTTTGCTCAATTTTTTCATTGATATATGCTTTGCTTTCTTTGTCGATTCTAACAACGTGCTGACTATTCGCAATCACTCTTGTCTTTGTTGTTGTCGGTCTTTCCTCATCAATGATAATACCCTCAGAATTAATTTTTCTTTCGTTTAACAATGAAGAAAAAATACTTCCATAATTATCTTTGCCAATTACTCCAACCGGTATCGGAATTCCGCCGAGTGTAAAAATATTCAGCGCAACATTTGCTGCACCACCGAATCGAAAAAATTCATCTTCAACTTCGAGCACCGGAACAGGAGCTTCGGGTGATATTCTTTTAACATCACCCCAGAAATAACCATCAAGCATCATATCGCCAACAACAGCAATTCTTTTTCCGTCAAAGTTTTTCTTCAGATCGTTTAGCCTTTTATTCGAAATATCTACCATTTATTACCTGATTATTACAAAATTTGAAGATTAAAATAACTATAAAATGAGAGGTTAGAAAGCCCCGAATGACGGGGCTTTGAGAAGGAGAGAATATTTAAGAGTTAATTAAGCCGAACACCATTAGCCCCACCCAAACCCTCCCCTAAGGGGAGGGCTTTCAAAACTTTCATCTTAGCAATATCATCTTCTTTGTTTGAATGAACTCGCCTGCACTGAGTGTGTAGAAATATATTCCGCTAGATAAACTGTAAGCATTTCCGCCGGAGGTAAATCCGCTTTTGGCGGAGAACTCAACTTCATATTCACCAGGTGAAAATTCTTCGTTTACAAGTGTTGCGATTTCATTACCTAGTATGTCATATACTTTCAAGCTTACAAATCCGAAATCAGCGATCCGAAATCCGATATTGGTTGTCGGGTTGAATGGGTTTGGATAATTCTGTTCAAGTGTAAAGCTTGAGACTACCTGTGATTCATCTTCTACCGAAACAATCGGATAACCAAAATTGTTTTCATAAAATATTTGGACAGCATCTGAGATCGATTTCACTGCTATAATGCCGCCAAGCGGTGTTGTGCTTCTGTCAACCTCATAACCAATCAGTACTTCTACTTCCTGATCCTTAACTAAAGTGAAGGGCCCGGCAGCACCATTTCCTCGCACATCACCATCGTATAAGGATATCCATCCGATATTTGCAACCGGATCTCCTGAGCACCAGAAATAAGGATTAACCTGATTGCATGGTACACCCCCTCTCACTTCACCATACGGCCAGGTACAAGGATCTATTACTGCTCCTATTCTGTTCAAACCATTGATGTAGTTCCGTGCTTCGAATATGGTGGCAGGTTCTCTGAGATTAGGATCACCACCAATATTGTAGATGGCTGTTTTCATATCAAGATTTCTAGCACCAGGGAAAATTGTAATGCCAATCGGACCGAGATAGTTCTCTGCAGTGTCTAAAGGAGTATCAATTCCATTTTCATAAATATTATTTCCGTTCACATCAATGAATGTAACTCCCGGTATATAAGAATGCGGACCAGTTAATAAATCCATCATAAAAGACGGCACCTGGTTGCCATAAAAAGCATCAGGTCCATTACCATAGAAATATGTACCCTGCCGAATGGTATCACAACCATAAATATCATCTGTTGCATCACCAATATCAGCATCTGCCCACATACTTATATAAACATTCTTCATTGTATCGGCTATCGTTCCGGTGTTTTTGATTCTGTATCTTACAAACACAACATTTCCAGTTGCACCTGTTGAAGCTTCTGCAAATATTGTTTGCCTCATTTCAATTCCCTGCGGTTCTGCCTGCCATCTCCTTTGATTTGCAGGAAGTCCATCATTGAAAACACACCAGTAGGTTTCGTCTAAAATTAAATCTGGTTTGTCTTCTTCGGGATCCCATTGATTGTTTCCATTAAGGTCAATCGGATTATAAATGCCATCTCCGTTTCCATCATAAAAATCCGCACCAAGATCAACCGCATCAATCCAGTCCTGCCAGCTTTGCCCAAATGGGATATCAGAAGAGGTGAGTTTGTAAATTGATGCTTTTGGATCGTTTGGATCCATTCCGACTGTTCCGGCTATATAATCTTCGACAAGTGAAGCAGACGCAACACCATTTGCCCAGAGATAATTATCACTATATCCGCTGAGCCAAAAACCCGCTGAGAATAAAAATGTCCCTCCGGCAAATTGGCCGGTTGAACCAAGCGGGGCAACATTTACATCTGCAATTATGCCTTTGTTGTTGAATGGCAGATAAATATCATTTACCTGAATGTAAGTAGCTGGACCAACGTTCTGGCTGAAAGTCCCTGAATAGCTTATCAAGAAAATCAGGAAGAACCAGAAAAGAATTTCTTTTTTGAAAACTAAAGTTTTCATTTCTTCCTCCGTTTGTTTGCTAACAAATATTAAATAATAAATATTATCTCAATAAAACCATTTTTTTACTCGT
>JACAFA010000122.1 GCA_013388525.1 Ignavibacteriaceae bacterium
ATCTAAAAGTTATTTTGGTGGAGCAAAACCCTATGTTTTTACTGAACAGGGTGTGGCTATGCTTTCTTCTGTTCTCAATAGTGAAAGAGCAATTGAAATAAATATATTGATAATGAGAGTATTTGTAAAGCTTCGGGAAATAATTTCATCTCATAAGAAAGTTGAAGAAAAGTTAAAGGATATAGAAAATAAGCTGCAGGACCACGAAGAACAGATTGTGCAGATAATTCAGGTAATTAATGAACTTGTTGCTCCTCCTCCAGCCGAAAAAAAGAAAATTGGCTTTGTAATCGATGATTAAAATACTATAGGCTTTCAATCCTGCTGTATTGCTTGACATTTTATGCGTTCTCTTTCAACCCGAATTGGATTTAATAATTTGGTTTGAATTACATCGGTGAAATAAGCGCACTGCCTGTCGCTTAGCACTAATCTATAGCCTCATTCTAAAAAATTATTCCTTTGGTTCTATGGATTTGGGGGATTCACTATTATCAACTATTTGCATTTATTAAAAGAGTTGCTTAATGTAATAACAGCTTTTTTACATTTGTCCCGTAATATGCATTGCTGATAAAAAAGCAATTAGTTAATAATAGCTTTTCACTTTTGGTTTTATGGAGGCGACCGACTGTGTTTGAGTGCTTATTAAGATTCAGAAATACTTTTTTTATTTGCTTACCAATTTCATTCGCTGCTTTAAGCCAGACATCCGTTGCCCAGATAATAGTCCAGTTAGACATTCCCCCTCCTTATAAATTCAAAATAGAAAACTTGTGGAAGATTACAATAACAAATCCATCAAGTGCAATAGATGTTTATCTATATGCAACCGCCGTGAATATCAAGGATGATAAATTACTTGCTGAAGCTACAAGTTCTGTGTTTACATTGCCGGCAGGAGTAAAAAGAGTAAATGCATCAGAAATTAGTCCGATAGACGTTGAAAAGCACAGTGATGAAATTGAAAAGACTCTCGACAGATTCGGGACATTGCCTGACGGAGAATATATAATTTGTGTTAACGTAGTTTCACTTGAAAGTAATTTAATAGTTGGTTTCGACTGCCAGGAAGTAAGCGTTCTTACACTTACTCAGCCTGAACTTCTGTCGCCTCTAAATAAGGAAGTGGTTCGGGATATCTTCCCTGTATTTAACTGGCTGCCTGCTTTTGCAATTCCTTCGGGAAGCATTGTAACATATAGTTTAGTTTTTGCTGAAGTACTCGAGCGTCAAACACCCGAATATGCTCTGATTGCAAATCCGCCATGGTATGTAGAAAACAATATCCGGAATAATTTATTCCGTTATCCGCTCGGTGCAAGACCCCTAATTGACGGTCAGCGTTATGCCTGGAAATTATTGATTTTGGTTGATGGTATTCTGCTTGCTGAAAGCGAGGTAAGAGAATTTTCTTTTGAAAATATTTCCATAAATGTAAAAGAAAGAAATGAGGAAATAAAACAGCAACTGGAAAATGAACTTAGAGAAAGTGCAGCTTATGATGAAAATGATTTCAATGGCTATAAAAATCTCAACACTAATCTATCCTATTTTGATTTGAATTCAAGCGAGCTTTCCTCAGGTCTTTCGAAAAAAAATCTTTATGCTTCTGCTGATGAAATGCTACCAAGGTCGGAAATATTTTTATTTCATAGAAATTTTACGCCGTTCATTTCCCCCAGTGAACAAAAAGCTTTTGAATTTTTTGCTTCATACAGTGCGGATTATCAATATTCAAATCTGCAGGGAATCGGTTCTGAAATTCCACGTAACTTTCTCAACCTTAGAGTCGATCCAACCATGGTAATCTACGGCGTCCCGCTAACCTTCAGCTTGTTTTATTCAACTCAGCAGGAAGACAGGTTTCAGAACATTAACAGTCTTGCAATTTTTCTCGATCCGGGATATTTAAGAAAAGTTGGTGAAGATAAAGCAATCGAGCGGATAAGTGAGTTAAAAAATGAGCTTTCAAAAAAGCAGGCAGAGCTTGAGAGCAGGAAGGATAATCTTTCCCCTGAAGAAATTGAAAAATTAAATGATGAGATAAATGCAGCTTCTGATGAAATTGAGAGCATAAGAAAGAATCCTGAGAAGCATTTGCCCGGTCAGCAGGGATTTTTTTCTATGTTCAACACGCTCGGCATCGGGACAAACTATCCTATTTACACAAAATATACGATGAACGGTTCAAGAGTAACAGGGCTGAATATGGAACTGAACCCGGGCTGGTTTTATTTCGCTTTTGCAGGTTGGAACAATTTAGATGCTGTTCCTAATTCAGCTTACGGCAGAAATTTGTTTGCAGGCAGAATCGGGGTTGGAGCAATGGATGACAGTCATTTTCATATTACAGGTATGAAAGGTATGGACGATCAGAATTCATTAACTGCAAACCAGATCCCCGAGGGTCTTGCGCCGCAGGAAAATGTTATCCTGGGAACTGATGCTTCGATCAATATGTTCAATAACGCATTTGCAATCGGAGGTGAAGTTGATGCCTCTACATTTACAAGAGACGTAACTAGCCCTGAATTAGAAGATATTCCAAAAATTGTCAATAGCATTATGACCGCTAACATAAGCACGCAGGTTGACTATGCTTAT
The DNA here is from genome assembly GCA_013388525.1 of Ignavibacteriaceae bacterium. The sequence continues at coordinate 2,608 of JACAFA010000122.1, forward strand.
GAAATATTTTCTTCCCTCAATATTATAGATTCGGATACAAAGCTGAGAGGAGCTTATAAATATGTCGGCCCGGGTTACATTTCGATGGGCGCACCCGGACTAAGAAGGGATGTTTCCGGATTTGATGTGAAGCTGAATCAGATATTGTTCAACCGTGTAGTTAATTTATCCATATTGTTCGCGAGAGAGCAGAATAATCTTATTGCACAAAATATTTCCACATCTACTTATCATAAATACGCCTTTAATATCAGGATGAGCTTCCCGAATGCACCGTATTTGATAATTGATTACCGGCCCAACTATGTTTCAAACGACCTCAAAGCAGATTCAACAAAAATCGAAAATAATGCTCACGTATTCTCGCTGATGACAGGTTTGAATGTTTTTGGTGATAACATTATAAGCTCAACTAATTTTGTAATCAGCTATCAGAGCTCATCTTCAAATACAACAGCAGATGACATCTCTCTTTTCAACTTTACCGTGAGTGAAAATGTAACTTTTAATTTTCCTCTGTCCTTAACCGGAATGCTCGGATTTATTAATTATAGTCCCGGCGATAAGACTACACTGATGCTGGATTTTTCAACCGGTTATCTTTTCTATAACATCTGGAATAATACGGTGGGCATAAACTACGCTGCTGAGTCTGAGGTAAGCAAGAGAACGGGGATTTATTTTACATCATCAGTCCCCGTCTGGGAATTTGGAAATTTATTTGTGAACCTACAGCATAATATTTATCGTGAAGATTTTCTCGTATACGGGGACAGGGATGAAACTATTCTGCGTGCGGGAATATCAAAAAGAATTTGATCAATCGGATTATAAAAGGAAAAAGTATGAAAAGAAATAAATTATTAATATTAACTGAAATGGTGTTTATAATTTTACTCCTGGTGTTTTGCAGACCTGCAGCTGCACAAGTTAATATCACCATCCAGCATCCGCCATATAATCAGTTGAAGATTGAGGATATGTGGAAGATAACTCTGATTAATACTTCCAGCACTACATTAACAGTTAATCTAAAGGGCACACTGACTGAAGCACAGGCAGGATTGATTGCAACTGGTGAAAGCAGAATCTTTGAGCTTCCTCCCGGGAGGAAAGTATTCACAGGGGCTAATAATCAGGAACTTGATCCCGATATTACTTATGTGAACAAAGACTCTCGTTATAAAGAAAGTGTAACAAGAACAGGCGGGCTTCCGGCGGGGGAATATGAAATCTGCCTTTATGTTATCGAGAATACAAGCGGTGATCAATTAGTATTCGATTGTATTCAGCAATCGGTTTTGTTAGCAGCCCCTCCAACTCTAATTTCACCCGAAGATGGAGGCGAGATATCTTTAAAACATCCTGATTTTATCTGGCTGCCAACGGTTGTATTCGCACTTAGAGTAAATTATATTTTTAAGATGGTCGAAAGATTTGGCAACCAATCGGTGCAGGAAGCTATTGAGAAAAATAGTGCATACTATATTACTACTTTGAATAACACTATGGTTACCTATCCTATCAGTGCTCCGGAATTGATAGATGGCAAAGAATATGTGTGGCGTGTTCAATCTGTAGATGAAGACGGAAACCCTGTGGGCTCAAATAATGGTTATAGCGAAGTTTGGTCTTTCATTTATAAAAAAGAAGCTGGTGCTTCAGAATATAAAATCACGCGGCAGGAAGCAATCGATATTATAATTAAAAAAGTGATTGTTCCACCGACTCTCGATCATGATGCTACAGCTTTTCTTGGTATGACACCTATGGATTCAGGAATGGTTTATTATCCTTACAGCCATAATGACCTGGAGAAAAGGATTGAAAAACCTGTCTGGTTCGGCTGGATAAATGATGCGCCCCAGGCATTCTTCTCTCACAGTACCCGATACGTTTTTATTGATGCCGCAACCGGCAGTTATATAATTGAAACTTACGATTGGTGGCCGGTTGTCAATGGTGAATCTTTATGGATGAATGAAGAAGAGATTTCAAATCCTGATTTGCTGATTTATTCAACTATTCATTATAAGTGAGAAAAATGAGAAAATTTATATTAAAAATATTGTCATTAACTGTAGTCCTATTTATTATCTCAGTTTGTCCCCAAGGAAGAAGTATCGGAATTTTTGTCGACGGCGGGTATTCACCCGGAAAGAAGGATACCGAAATGGATAAGCTGATTGATAAAAGGATAAAAGATGCAATGGATGCGATGAAAGAGAAAGATGAAGACGCTGAAATAAGTAAGATAGAACATAAGGAAGATCTGATTAAGAAACTTGAAAGTCTTCACTGCGTTTGTGGTGACGAAATTGTTTTATATATGGCCGGGCATGGCGAAGACCCTTCGGGTGTACGTGCAAATCCTGCTTTTCATTTTACAAAGGATGAAAAAGAAATAAGACCTGATGAGCTTAGAAAAGCGCTTCAAAAAGCAGCAGATTCTTGTTGCTGCAAAATAAGTGTAGTTATGTTCTCCTGTTACAGCGGAAACTTTCTTAATGAACTTTTTAATGATCCGCACGTAGTATCAGTTTTTGTAAGCTCGACAAAAACTGAAATGAGTTACACCGATGCTTACACTAAAGGCGGACGTTTTGTTGATGGCGGCGATTGGGCTGGAGGATTTAATGAAGATTGGAAGGCTTCTAAAAAGAAAAAGCTGGTTGACATTCTGGTTGAATCTTCCGAATCTGCAAAGGAGAAAATGCCGGATAAGTTTGCACCTAAAGAACATCCTCAGGGTTGGGTGCGCGGCGAATTTGAAATTTTCGGGCATGTTGAAAAAAGGGAAAGAACCGGTAAACCACCGAAGACAACCAAATTAACAATTCATTTCTACGAGCCAGATTTCCTGAGATGTACTACACATGACGTTAAAGTTGATACCGTAGATATACCGGATTCTATAGACATTTGTTCATGGGTACGCTTGACCGTTCGAACTGGAAAACCTTCTGAACCAATGGTGGGATTATCAGGAGTTACTGAAACTGAACCACCAACAGAACAAATCCTTGCTCACGTCGTTGGTGTTTTTAAAGATAAAGTTAAAGTGCATGTTATTTCACCAAAATGGCTTCATTGTAAAACTATAGATGTGAAGGTGGAAAAACCGGGGAAAATTGATCCTGCTCTGCGCCCTTGTAACTGGACTCAGATAAAAGTCAAGGTAATCGACCCTGACAATCTAGATCGTGGTTTTTCAACAACGGATGAAGTGACGGCAAGAGATCAAAGTTTTAATTGTCATATTCATATTGAGAAGTTAAACAGGGCAAACAATACCATGGATATTCATATTCTTGATCCACCGTGGCTTAAATGCCAGATACATAAAGATGTTCCTATACCGGAAGGAGAGAGAAACAGGCTGGCAAACCTTGATAAATGTTCTAATATAAATGCCGATGTTACTTTCCACCCGAATGGAACAGTAGGAATCAGAAATATTAATGTTCTAACTAATGCGGAAGGTTCAAGAAGATTCTCGCTTGATGCTGCAGTCCAAAAAGTAAACCAATTGAATTTTGATTCAACAGGCATCCTTTATCCTGTACTTAACGTAACAAATGTAGGTGAAGAAACAATTTCTTTCCCGGTTTATGTTGCAATAGCAAAACCGGAAGATATTAGTTTACTTCAGCAATGGTGGCAAACCGGGCAGGGAACTCCTCAATGTCTGTATTATGAAATCAAGACATTGGAGAATCTACTTCCTGCTGAGACAAGAGCAATTGATTTTACACCGTGGCAGATTTCTGGTGAGCAAAGCAAATACTGGGTAGGTTTTAGAACAATTCTTGCTGACGACGAAAATCCGGCGAGCGATACAACGAGTGCTTACCTTTCGATCCAACAACATCAGCAAAATACAGCGCCCCAATTGGTGAATCCATTCGTTCAGCCACCGGCAGGAATGCCTCAAACCACTTTTGTATTCCAGGCTATTTATGTGGATGTTGATGGAGATGAACCTGTTGTTTCTAAAATTTTTATTGATAATCAGCCATTCGAACTTAGTGCAGGGCAAGAATCAGTAACTGAAGGCAGAATGTATTATCTTCAAACGAATCTGCCTCAAGGTATGCATACTTTTTACTTTAAATTTGACGACGGTCATGGAAATGTAGTAACAACAAATGTGATAAACGGACCGATGGTTCAGTAAGATCAGTATTTAAAAGGAATCATTTCTTTAAAGTCGCATTTCATTTCAGCAAATGCTGCTTATTGTTGTGATAAAGAACAACCGGGTTAATTATATTCTCTCTATATTTTACCATGCATTTCAAATGGAATATTTAAATAAAATTGAACTACATAGGTGAAATAAGTGCGCTTGCAACAGCTTTCTGCTGGTCAATAACTTCTTATGCATTTACTAATGCCTCAAGAAGAGTTGGTGCAATTCAGGTCAACATAGACAGAATGGCTTTTGCAAGTATTATTCTGATTGGCATCATCGGAATATTTGGAATTAGTCTCACATTAACATTCAACCAGATATCCAATCTTGTAATCAGCGGAATACTTGGACTGGTATTGGGTGATTCCTTTTTATTCAAGTCATTTCAAATGATAGGAGCGCGATTGGGAATAATCATCATGGCAGCAGTACCTGTTCTAAGTACAATACTTGCCTTTTTCTTTCTGAATGAAATTATTTCTTATCTCGGAATGTTTGGTATGCTTTTGACAATTACCGGAATATTAATCGTCGTTCTTGAAAGAAAAAATTCAGATGGAAATAATTTCTCGATTAATAAACTTGGTATCTTCTATGGATTCCTTGGAGCGCTCGGTCAGGCAACCGGATTGATATTCGCTAAGTTTGCGTTTCAGGGAGGTGAACTGAATGGTTTTGCTGCAAGTTTTATTAGGTTATTTTCTGCTTCAATAATAATCCTTCCGATAGCTGCAACTTTCAGAAGATATAAAAATCCAATTAGCATTTATACTAAAGACAGTTATTCAGCGAAAGTAATTTTGATTGGAACTATATTCGGACCAGTGCTGGGAATTACCGGTAGTTTGATAGCAATAGAATACGCAAAAGTTGGAATTGCTTCCACACTGATGGCAAC